>JAYVWH010000284.1:0-8588 GCA_043786265.1 Kofleriaceae bacterium
CGTGGTCATCGGCGACCGTGAAGTCGACCCGCACGATCGATGGTGTCACGGCACTCGTCCTCGACGACACCAAGCTCTACGGCATCAACGGTCAATCGGTGCGGTTCCTCCTCAGAGTCCCGCCAGCGCCGTTCGAGATCTTCGAGATCGAAGCTGGCAAGCTGCGCTAACCGGGTAAAAGTCGCCCTCGGGCCCCTCCCCGATGTGGCAGCTGGGCACCGGGCGCATTGCACCGGGTCCGCCGGGCTCGTACAGTCCTAACGATGAAGCCGGTGATGAACTACCTGATCCCGACCGTGATCGAGCAGACCCACCGCGGCGAGCGTGGCTGGGACATCTTCTCGCGCCTGCTGAAGGACCGCATCGTGTTCCTTGGCACCGCGATCGACGATCAGGTTGCGAACGTGATTATCGCGCAGCTGCTGTTCCTCGACTCGGAAGAGCCGGAGAAGGACATCATGCTGTACATCAACTCGCCCGGCGGCCACGTCTCGGCCGGTCTCGCGATCTACGACACGATGCAGTATCTGCACTGTGACGTCGCGACGATCTGCATGGGCCAGGCGGCATCGATGGGCAGCTTCCTGCTCGCAGCCGGCACCAAGGGCAAGCGCTACGCCCTGCCTCACTCGCGCGTGATGATCCACCAGCCGCTCGCGGGCTTCCAGGGTCAGGCGACGGACATCGAGATCCACACCAAGGAGATCTTGAAGACGCGCGACACGCTCAACGAGCTGTACAGCAAGCACACGGGGCAGCCGGTCGACAAGATCAAGAACGACACCGACCGCGACAACTTCATGTCGTCGGCGACGGCCAAGGAGTACGGCCTCATCGACGAGGTGTTGATCACGGCCAAGAAGAAGCCCGAAGACACCAAGTCCGAGAAGAAGTAATCGCTGGGTCGATGTAGCAGGCCCGAGGCGTCCGGTCCCCCGGGGTGCTAAGGTCGAGGCCTGATGCCGATCGAGAAACGCGACGGAGCTTCGCTGACCTGCTCGTTCTGCGGCAAGGCGCAGAAAGAGGTCAAGAAGCTGATTGCGGGGCCCACCGTCTACATCTGTGACGAGTGCATCGGCCTGTGCAACGACATCATCGCCGAGGAGATCGAGAAGGAGGACAGCTCGTACGGTACCTCCGCGATCCCGAAGCCCGCGCAGATCAAGAAGGTCCTCGACGAGTACGTGATCGGCCAGGATCGCGCGAAGAAGATCCTCGCGGTCGCGGTGCACAATCACTACAAGCGCATCGATCACAAGCAGACCGGCGCGCCCGAAGACGAGGTCGAGCTTCAGAAGTCGAACATCCTCCTGCTCGGCCCGACCGGCTCCGGCAAGACGCTGCTCGCACAGACGCTCGCGCGCATCCTCAACGTGCCGTTCGCGATCGCAGATGCCACGAACCTGACCGAGGCAGGCTACGTCGGCGAGGACGTCGAGAACATCATCGTCGCGCTCCTGCAAAACGCCGATCACGACATCGAGCGCGCGCAGCGCGGCATCGTCTACATCGACGAGATCGACAAGATCGCGCGCAAGAGCGACAACCCGTCGATCACGCGCGACGTGTCCGGTGAAGGCGTGCAACAGGCGCTGCTGAAGATCATCGAAGGCACGACCGCAAGTGTTCCGCCCAAGGGTGGCCGCAAGCACCCGCAGCAGGAGTTCCTCCAGGTCGACACCACGAACATCCTGTTCATCTGTGGCGGTGCCTTCACCGGCATCGACGACATCATCGAGAACCGGATCGGTCAGAAGTTGATCGGGTTCGGCGCCGGGATGAACACGAAAGTGGAGCGCAACCAGTGGGAGCTGCTCCAGGAGATCGAGCCCGAGGATCTGCTGAAGTACGGCATGATTCCGGAGTTCATCGGTCGCCTCCCGGTGATCGCGCCGCTCCACGAGCTGTCCGAAGAAGCGCTCGTCCAGATCCTGACGCAGCCGAAGAACGCGCTCGTGAAGCAGTACCAGAAGCTGTTCGAGATGGACGGCGTCAAGCTCAAGTTCGGCAAGGCCGCACTGACGAAGGTCGCGAGCATGGCGGCCGAGCAGAAGAGCGGCGCCCGCGGCCTGCGTGCGATCCTCGAGACCGCGCTGCTCGACATCATGTACGACGCGCCCGGTCAGAACGTGAATGAAGTGATCATCAACGAGGACGTGATCGAGCGGCACGGCTCGCCGCTGGTCACGTACACCAAAGAACCGAAGGCAGCGGAAGGCTGAGCTGCGCCGCGCGCGCCCAAGGGCGACGTGCGAAGACGCGCTGAGAATGCGCGTATGTCCGCGACGACTCGCGCCGCGGGCATCGACATCGTGTATCCGATGCAGGCGCGCCGTGTAGTATCGCCGCATGGCAGCAGGCTTCACGGCGTGGACCGTACTTCCGCATAAACCGCTCGAGAAACTCGGCGCCAATCTGTGGCGCGTCAGCGGCACGATGAACGGCAAGGTGCAGCGCCAGATGGTGCTCGCGCGCATGGATGACGGCCGCGTCATTGTTCACAACGCGATCGCACTCGAAGAGCCGCAGATGGCAGAGATCGAAGCGTGGGGCGAGCCGAGCGTGATCTTCGTGCCCAACGGCTTCCACCGTCAGGACGCGTTGATCTGGAAGCAGCGCTATCCAAAGGCGCACGTGATCGCGCCCGCGGGTTCCAAGAAGCGCGTCGCGAAGGCGCTGCCGGTGGATGCGGTCACCGAAGAAGCGCCGAGCGACGCGCACGTGCGTCTCTTGCCGCTCGCCGGCATGCCGAGCGAGAGCGTGATGGAAGTGACGAGCGACAGTGGCGTCACCCTCACGTTCTGCGACGCGGTGATGAACATGCCCAAGCTCAAAGGGCCGATGGCGTTCTTCCTGGGCCCGACGGGTCAGGTCAGCGCGCCGCGGGCGATGAAGTGGATCTTCATCAAGGACAAGCGCGCGTTCGCCGACGGGCTCGACAAGCTTGCCGCCACCCCAGGCCTCGAGCGCGTGTGCTTTGGTCACGGGACTCCCGTGACGACCGATCCCGCCGGCGTCTTGCGTGGGGTCGCCACTTCCCTGCGCTAGCCCGTCCGGGGCCAGAGACCGCATCCAACAGTGGGCAAATGTGGGATTTGGATCGCGAGATCAAGTAGTTACCCCGGGCCCCGGCTTTGCTAATCTCGTCCAGCGTGGACCGCGAGTACCAGAGCCAACACGACAGCGAGCAGGACTGGACGTCGAGCACGTCTCCCGCCGCCAAGGCCGCCGGCCGCGCGACGCAGAGCGATGCCGTCGATGGTGCATCCGGCGCCCCGGCGTACACGAAGAGCTCGCTGTTCACCGCGCGCGCCGCACCGGTCGAGGCCGAGCCCGCACTTCCCGACGCAGCGGCTCCCGAGACGGCGGCGCTGACCGCTCCGGAAGGTGAGCACGCCAACGAGCATGCCGCGTCGCCGCCTCCCGATGCGGTTGGTGTCAGCCATGGCGATGACGTAGATGCCAAGGAGCGGATCTACGGCGACCAGCATCACCACGCGCATGCCGCACCGTTCGAGCACAAGCGGGCGCACGCGGAGCGCCACCAAGCAAAGCGCGACAAGTACAACAAGCCCGGGATCAAGAGCGACAAGGTCGGCAAGGACGTCGCGGCGCGGCCCGGCGTGATCCAGAACAAGAAGAGCGGTCGCGACGGCGTGTTCATGCTGAAGAACGCGAACGCGACGCGTTACCTGTTCGTGAACCACGGAGGCACGAACGTCGCGGAGCCGTACGATGTCGTCGAGAAGAAGGATCTCGCGCGGCACAACTACAAGAACGCGGATCACGGCCAGGACGCCAAAGGCCGCACCAAGCGCCTGCTGCTCAACCCGGCGGCGCCGCGCAAGCTGTCGATCAACGGCCAGGAGCGCGTCTGCGTGCTGTCGTGGATCGACGGCATGACCGCCGCGTGGATCCCGGTCGGCGACCTCGAGGGCAGCACGGCGTCGATCGTCAGCGCGGTCAAAGCACGCTCGAACAAGTGGGACCCGGCGCGCGTGTCGAATGATCCGGACGCGCTGCACGCGAAGTCGAAGCGCTACGTCATTCGCAACGACAAGGTCGGCCAGACGACGCCCGGCGACGAGCCGCACCACAAGCCGAAAGTCCTCGAGGCGGGTGCCAAGGGTGGCGACAACGTCTCGCACTATCTCAGCAAGGATCTCCGCAAGCCCGCATTCGATGACAAGGGTGACCGGACGAACAAGAACGTCACGCGCTCGGTTGCTGCGATCACGATGAACCTGCCCTCGCACGATGCGCCCCCACTGGCATGCGACACCGCCGAGGCCGGTCAATCGTTCTTCGTGATGCGCGACAAGACGTTTCACCGCTCGGTCGCCGTGTTCGCGAACGGCGCCCACCAGTCGAGCGTCCTGCAGACCTGGGTGTTTGGACACATCGCGATGCGTGACGCGAACGGCAAGCTCGTTCCCGACCCCGCACGCCGCGGCTGGATCCCGCTCCGCGTTCTGGCAGAAGCGGCTCACCTCGAGACGCACGACATCGCGCAGCGCAAGTAGCGGCGCCGGATCGCTTTCTGCGATAGTCCGCCGATGCGTAGGATGTTGATGGTGCTCGCCCTTGCGGCGTGCGGCGGCGGTTCGAAGAAGACAGAGACCGTTCCGACGGGCACGGGCAGCGGTTCGGCAGTCGTCGTGGCGCCGCGTCTCGAGATCGCGGAGATCAGCATCTCCGACAACGGGACGACGTTGTTCGTTCACGGCGATGGCAGCGTCGAGGCCGTCGACGGTGACAAGCGCCAGCCGATCGGAACGCTAACGTCGGACGGCAAGCTGACGACGATCGAAGGCGAGGTCGCCCAGCTGCAAGAGGACGGGATCTTCACCACGAAGGATGGCCCGGCGCCGTTCAAGCTCGTGGACGAGGCGCTCGTCGTCGGCGAAGCAAAGTTCACGATCGATGCGAACGGCGTTATCCAGGGCGGCAAGGTCGACCTGACGCGTGTGAAGCTGACCGGCGTGACCAACCGCGGAACCCGGCGCACGGCCCTGCTCATGCTCGGCATCCTGACGCTCTCGCAGTAGGCCGGTCCGGAATGCGAAACGCCCCCGACAGTGGGGGCGTGTTGCCGCTTCGGCCGAGGCGGCTCAGTACCAGTTGATACCGACGCCGATCGTCCCGGAGGTGACGTTGTCATTGAGGCTGTTGAAGGAGCCCCGGATGATGCGAGCCTGCAGATCGATCGCGAGGTTGCGCGCGCTGAACAGCTCGAAGCCACCACCGCCCATGATCGCGCCGCCGGTGCCGAAGTCCCACGCGTCGTAGCTATTGCTCGCGTAGAGCTGCGCCACGCCGATGCCGCCCTTGACCCAGAACTGGGGGGTGACCCAGTACTGACCTGCGATCATCAGCGAGTTCATGCTGAGCACAGTGCTGTCGTAGACATCACTCGCGACCGTCTGCGCGTTGAGCTGGGCTTCACCCATCAGCGCGAAGCGTGGAGTGAGGAAGCCACCGATGTGGCCATCGAGCTCGACCGCCATCGGGTTGTAGTCGCAGTTGCCGCACGCGGTGACCTTGCTACCCGAGTCGTGCATGCCGCCGAGACCGATGCTGCCGCCGTACGCGATGCGGCCCTGGCGGTTGTGAAATCCGCCCGGCAGCTGCGGCGCGGGCGCGCTGTAGCCGCCGCCGCCGCCGCCGTAGTAGCCCTGCGCGGCAGCAAGGCCCGGGACGAGCATCACAGCGAGGACGAGGAGCGACTTGTTAGGCTTCATGCCCGTTATTGTCGCAAGTCCGGGGCCAGGGCGCCAAGCGCCAAACGATCGAGGTTTCGAGGTCTTAGGTGGTCGGACCCCGGAACAGCCGTTCACAGTTGCAGCGAAAGCTCACACCACCACTTCGAGCAGGCGGTCGATAGCCTGACGGGCGCGGCCGACTTCTCCGTGCATCGTGACGCACGGGACATTCCGCGCGGTAAACAAGCTCTCCACGAGGCACGTCGAAGACTCGTTGTGCAGCCAGCCTGCATCGATCAGGACGACATCCGCAGGCCGTGCGTCACCGCTCGCGAGCTGCACCAGAGTGCCCGGATCCGTACCACCGCTCACTGCGTAGCCGAGGCTCGCGAGCCCGGCTTGAAGCTCCGCGAGTCGCGCAGGATCCGCGCCGATCAGTACACGCTTCTCCGCTCGACGTTCGATGCGCGCGAGAAAGCCGAGCCAGCGCATGCGGTCGCTTTCAGACATGCCGACGATCGCCAGGCCGAAGCCCGCCGCGAGACCGCACGTGCGCGCTTCGACGTCGGTGATCTTGCGCGCGACCTTTGCACGACCGACGACCGGCGCTCCACCGTCGTCAAGGACGACCGAGAAGCCCGCGACCGTGCCGAGCTCGAGCGCCACAGGCGTGCGCACGAACAGGCCGCCGGTCGAGACATCGAGCGCGACACCTTTCAGGTTGCCCTTCGACGTCGCGAGACCAATGTGCCACTCCACCGGAAACCGGCGCGTCGCGCGCGGCGGCGGTGCCTTGATCGTGATCTTCGCATCGCGCGCAGCGAGCAGTAGCCCCGTGAGCTGACGCCGGGATGCGGCGTCGAGTTGGAACGTGACGGTGAACGTCGACGCGCCGGTCGTGGATGCCTCGCGCACCGTCGAGACCTTCGCGACGAGGCCGCGCACGATCGCGCGATTCGCGCCAAACGTGAGCCCGATGTCGACGCGATCGTCGATGCGAGGCAACGCGCCGGCGAGGAGCGATGCGCCGTGAAGGTTGAGCGCACCGATACGCGCCGGCACCCAGCGACCGCCGCGTAGGTAGCGCGCGTAGATGATGTTTGGCTGTGCGGTCGTGACGTGTGGCTCGGACTGCGCGCGGCGCGTCAGCGGTGCGAGTGCACGTGCGGTCCTGCGCAGTGCGGGCATCGTCGGCGGGCGAACGTCGTCCTCCTCGGCGAAGTCATTCTCCGTTGGCGGACGCAGCCGAGGCGGTTGCTTCGCATCCACGGAGGCAGCGAGCGCCTGCAGCTTGGCGAGATCCATCGGCGACGTGATGCGATCATCCTCGTCATCGACCGCCGGCGTGCGCGCGAGCTGATGGACGATGTCGCGCGGCATCTCGACGGTCGAGTACCGCGAGGTGCGCACCACGACGTGACGCGAGGTCTGCGCTGCGACTCGCTCGAACATGTCTGATGGCCGCGAGATGTCGACGGTTGGCAGGCGCGTCGAGACTGGTGTCTCTTCGACCTCGAGCTCGGGAATGGCATCGAGCTCGGCGGCCGTGAGAGGGCGTAGATCGTCGCGCGTGCCGGTAGCGACGGTCGGCGCACGCAGCTCGATGACCTCCTCGGGTGGCTCGGTCGACAAGCGTTCGAGGTTGTCGCGCGTGCCCTTGGCCGGCATCGGCACGCACAGGCGAGCGGGCGCCGGCGGCGGCGCCAGTGGCTTCCTCACGGTCTGCGGAGCTCGCTCCGACTTGATCATGCGAACCAGTTCGGCGAGCGCGCCGACCGCCGTGCGCTGCGCGGTCACGCGGATCGTGCACCGCGTCAGACGCGAGGTAAGAAAGCGCACGCGTTCGCCTTCCGACAGCTCGGCGGGTTGAACCATGCCGACCTCGGCGAGCAGCGCGACCTGGACGACGAAGTCGAGCTTGAGCTCGCCGAGGACGTCGGGGTCGTACTGGAGATTGAGCAGCGCCTGATCGCTACTCGGGTCGTAATACGCGACGACCGCGACGGGAGCTGGAGCCAATGGTGAATCGAGCGTCGCGAGTGCGGCGGTCCAGTAACCGAGACGCTGGCGGGGTTGCTCGATGAGAAGGAAAGCTTCGACGGTAGATGACATGACGTTGGACCGATTTCGAACGCGCGCGAGCGTTCGATCAGCAGCGGCGATGCCAAGCGGTGCGGATGAAAGCCGCGTTACAGCGGAACCTGGATCGAGGTGGGATCGTTGCAACGTTGGTGTAGGTCCAGGACCGCCGTTTCGTGGCTTTTTTGCCACTACATGCGTGGCAAATAGACCGCAAAGTGGCGCGAATTCTTGCTCAAGTGCTCGTCCCCCCTAAAGTATCGAGACATGAAATCCGACGACCGTGGTGGGTATCAGCTGCCGTTGCTGCCTCTGAGGGACATCATCGTGTTCCCGCACATGGTCGTGCCGCTGTTTGTGGGTCGCGACAAGTCGCTGCTCGCGCTCGAGGAAGCGATGGCGGGCGACAAGCAGCTTCTGCTGGCAGCCCAGCGTCGCGCGAAGACCGACGACCCCAGTGCGGATGACATGTTCTCGATCGGAACGGTCGGTCACATCATTCAGTTGCTGCGGTTCCCGAAGGGCCCGGTGAAGGTCCTGGTCGAAGGGCGCGCGCGTGCACGGATTCGGGGGTTCTCGCAGATCGAGCCGTTCTTCGCGTGTGATGTCGAGGACGTCGAGGAGCCCGATGAGGACGCGAGCGAGATCACGGCGCTGATGCGCTCGGTCCAGGACGTGTTCGAAGACTACGTGAAGCTCAACACGCGCATCCCGCCCGAGATGCTCGTCAGTGTCCGGACGATCGAGGAGGCGGGTCGGCTCGCCGATACGATCGTCGCGCACGTCGCGCTCAAGCTGAAGGACAAG
>JAYVWH010000285.1:0-2685 GCA_043786265.1 Kofleriaceae bacterium
TGCCGCAAGATGCTTCTCCCGCGCCTTGTCGAGGGCTCCGCTGCCGAACAGCTCGAGGTCGAGCTGGCGCAGGTATGCGGCTGGTAGAAACCACAGCGCCGCGGTGCCCTCGTCGATCACGATCGGGTAGCGCCAGGACAGCTCGCCAAGAGTGACCCGATCGGTGGTGATCGCGTAGTCCTCGTAGCCACGCAGCGGTTCGACGAAGCGCAGGTTCGGCGGGAATCGGAGGTCGTCGAACGCGGGAGGAGGTGCCGACACCGACGAGCGGTTCCACAGCATGCCGATCGCGGAATCTCCGCCGAGCTGGAGTAGCCCGGTGTCTTCGTGCGCGACGAGCGTCCGGCCGCGGACGAACGCGGTGATCGTGTGGCGGCGACCGATCGGTAGCGGCAGCGTGGTGCCGAGAGTGCCGCCGACGTCTTTGATGTCACCGTTGAACGACGACAGGCGCTGCGGGTAGTACGCCGTCTCGCTCGTCGCGAAGATCGCACGGTGCGTTCCGGTAACTCGTGTCGACTCGCCTGCGAACCACGATAGCGCCAGGCTCGGACCGCCGACCCACACGCGATCGTACGGGCTCTCCTCGAACGAGTACGCGTCGCTCGTGTAGATGCCGCTCGCGAGCACATTGAGCGACTGCCGCCACGTGTAGGAGACGCCGAGCGATGCATCGCGGGTCTTGTGCTCCTCGCTGAGCGTGACATCTGGATCGTCAGACGCGACGGGGGCTGCCCAGTCGAGAAAGCCGCCCTGCGCGATGATCGTCACCGGCGCGAGCATCTGGTTGTAGTAGGCGCCATAGCTGCCGTAGTGCGTGCGTGTGGTGATGGTCGCCTTCGGCTGCGCGTAGCCCGCGATGGACCAGCGGTGAAGGTCGAGTCGATCACCGCCGCCGATCGCGAGGCCGAAGTGCGGAAGCCCACCACCAACCGCGATGCTCGGCGAGCGGACCTGCGGGAAGAAGAAGCGGTCGAAAGCGCTGTACGCCTCGTCGGACTGCACCGCTATCGCGCCCGACGGCGCTGACACTCCGAGCATCGGAGCAGGTTCCGCGGCAGCGACGGCGGCGGTCGGCGGCAGGGCGATCTGCGCGAGCTGCCAGTTCCAGTCCTCGCGATCGAGGAAGCGGATCGTGCCGCGCGCTTCGCGAGGAGCGAGCACGGCGTAAGGTGCGTCGCTGGCCTGAACGCCATCGACGAACACCTGGAACCGTGCATCGCGCACGCCGAGATAGATCAGCCGTCCGTCGCTGGCGAAGCTCGCGTCGTAGACCGGAGTGCCGCCTTCGCCGGTCACGCGCTGGAGGATGTGGCCCGTGGCCGCGTCGATCACCCAGATCGCGAAGCCGCGTCCATCCCAGACGTTCGCGGCGAGGCGCGCGCCATCGGCGGACACCTGCGCGCCGAGCACGTAGGTCCCGGGCGCCGCGTCGATGAGCAGCTGTGCCTTACGAGTCGTGACATCCCAGCGCGCGAGGCTCCAGCGATCACCGTCGACATTGCAGTAGTAGTAGGTCTTGCCGGTCGGATCGATCGTCGCGCCGGGCCCGAGCGAAGACGACATTTCTTTCGGTCCACTGTCGCCACGACGCCAGCGCAACAGCCGTGGCACCTGGAACGTGGCGTCTTGATCGAGGGCGGTCAACCAGACTTCCTTGCCGTCCGCCGTGATCGAGAGGCCCGAGATGAGGAGCGTTGACGATTGGACCAGCGTGCGCGGTGGCAGCAGCTCGACGAGCGCGGTATCGAGGAGCGTGGCGCCCGCTGCGTCGCGGACGCGGAGTCGCGCGGGGACGTCGATGTCCTCGGTGACCCATGCCTCGGTTCCGTCACGCCCACGCGCGTAGCGAGCGTCGTTGCCGATCGTGTCGAGCTGGCGCTGTGCCTCGGGCCGTGCGCGCACGGGGAAGGTGCGATGGACCCAGGTCTCGAACTGGTCGAGCAGCGTGCTGAACTCGACGCCGAAGCCGTCGTCGAAGGTGCCGGCGAAGAACCAGCCGGTGAAGGCACTCGCTTGGCTCTTGATCGCTTGCCACAGCGGGCGCTCCCCGTAGCGCTCGGCGAGGAACCGGAAGAACATCGCGCCGACCAGGTAATGGTGGCCCGTCGGTGCCATGCGGCCGAACGCGGACATGTCACCGCCGCCGATCGGCTTGCCGGCGTACACCGCCGCGAACATGCCGGTGAAGATCGGCCATAGCGGGCGACCAGCGCCGGTGAGGCGAGCCTCGTAGTGGGTCGCGAGTCCTTCGAAGAACCACGGGTCGTAGCCGAGCTGCGGCGTGTATGTGGGACCGAACAGGCTGTTCCAGTGCGCCCAGAAGCCGGACGTCTGCTGGACGTGGACGTAATGCGTGAGCTCGTGGCACGCGATCATCCCCGGATCTGGCGGCAGTCCGAACAGCGTCGTGAAGTCGAGCGTCGAGTAGGCCGGGATGACGGAGACCGCCTCGTAGCCGAGTGCGCCGGGCGCAACGAATGCGTTGTTGAACGGGCTGTCGGGCATGACGACGACGAACTTTTGCTCGCTGCCGTGCACCTGTGAGTGTTCGCGCAAGATATTCGCGCAGCGATCGGCGCGCGTGAGGAAGCGGTCGACCTCCGCGCGGCGAGGTGCGTGGTAATAGATGATGAAGCGCTCGGTCTCGAGCTTGCGCATGTCGTCGTGGGCGAGCGCCGTCTG
>JAYVWH010000286.1:0-6092 GCA_043786265.1 Kofleriaceae bacterium
GTGGGCGGGCACCGATCGTCTGAGTGCCCTCGCTGATCGCATTCCAATCGCAAGGGCCGGCTCTGCTGGCCCGCGCAGCGACGCCGAAGGCGGCGCGGAGTCGATCGGTCCGCACGCGACCCCGGCCGCGAAGTTGTTCGCGTTGCTTGTCGGCGGGGATGCGATTGCCACGGCCGACGTGCCACTAGGCATCGATGCCGACTTGCTCGAGCGTGACGGGCAGATGACCCGCGCGCGCGTATCGGTGCTTCCGCTCGGCCCGTCGCTACTGGTGTGCGATCGACTCGACGCCGACAGCGGCACCAGCGTCGTGTGCTGGCCCGACGACTCGAGCTACCACCTCGCGCGCGCCATCCCGCCCGGCCGCCGCGCGCGCTGGCTCGACATCGCGACCGGCGCCGCATTCGCCCCGCTGCTCCGGCCCGAGCTCGCGGAGGATATACTCGGCGCCGAGCTCAATCCGCGCGCGGCCCTGCTGGCGCGCCGCGGGGTAGCACTTTCTGGGCAGCGCGATCGCATCAAGATCGAGGACGCGGACCTCACCGCGGGGATCACGGGCACGTTCGACCTCGTCACGTGCAACGCGCCGATCCCCGCGACGGTTGGCCCTCTGTGGCGTGCGACCGCAGACCCCACCCTGTTCACGCGGCTGTTCGAGCAAGTGCCGCGCGTGCTCGCGCCGGGCGGGCTGTTCGTTCTCCACGCCGCACTCGAGCACGTCGCCGCGATCGTCGACGCGCTGCCCGGCGACCGGGTGACCGTGAGCTACGTCCCCGCTGGCGGACCTCAGTTCGGCATCCTGTGGTGGCAGCCCGACCTGCCAACGCGGCACGTCGTGACGCGGCGAGCGCTGACGCCGGATCAGCCGCACCTGACCTATCACGACTGGCACGCCGAGAACTGAGGCGCCCGGCACCACCTCGCCCAGCGGCACGCCGTGTTACCGTCGACGCGGCCTCGGGGATGGCTCTTCGGAAGATATTCCTCTTCGCGATCGTACTGGCGATCGGTTGTTCATCGGCACGCACGATCGAAGTACCTGCGCCGCCGACGGACGCCTCGCGCGTTTCGCACGCGCAGCACGCGAGCCTCGTGAAGTGCGAAGGCTGCCACAAGACTGGCGAACGGCCCGGCGCCAACAACCACGCTCCGTGTGTCGACTGCCACAAGGAAGCGTTCCTGTCGACACCGGGCCCGCTGTGCAAGACCTGCCACCTCACGATCACGCCGCAGCCGCTCAGTGCCCCGCTCCGGCCGTACCCGCTCGACGACATCTGGCAAGCCGAGCCCTCTCGGTTCTCACACGCGCTGCACATGGACGTGTCGCGCATGGAGAGCAAGGTCGGCTTTCACGTCACCTGCGCGGACTGCCACGTTCGCGACGGCAAGCTCGCCCCCGCCGACCACGCCGCGTGCGGGCGCTGTCACGCCGCCGAGGCCCACGCCGGGGATGCGCCGGCGATGGAGAATTGCGGTGGCTGCCACAAGCAGGGAGTCCAGCAGCGCACGCGCGCCCGGCTGATCAAGGGCGACCTTCGCTTCGATCACACGCGGCATGGGAACGACCGGCGCGGCAAGCCGATCCGCTGCGAGGAGTGTCACAAGCAGAGCGGCACCTCGACGTCGTACGCGGATCATGCCGCTCCACAGGTCGCCGCATGCGTGAACTGCCACGACGACACCAGCCGGGTACCAACCGAGCTTCGGATGCGCACGTGCGAGACGTGCCACTCGCAGCGCACGCAGACGCTGACAACGCTCGCGCCGCGCAGCCACCTGCCGGCGACGGAGCGGCCGATCGATCACACGCTCGCGTTCCGGCGCGACCACGCCGAGGCGGCGAGCGATGGCGCGCGTTGCGCCGGCTGCCACACGCAGATGTCGGGCAACTCGCAGGGCAGCTGCGACGAGTGCCATCAGTCGATGCGCCCGGTCGATCACCGGCTCACATTCCGCGAGCTCGACCACGGCACCGAGGCCGCCGCCGACCGGGCACGCTGCGCGACGTGTCACGTCGTCGAGTTCTGCACCGCGTGCCACAGCCAGCGGCCGCGCTCGCATGGTTTCGCCGGCACGTTCATCAACGACCACGGCAACGTCGCGCGCATCAACGTTCGATCGTGCATGACGTGCCACGACCAGCAGCGCGACTGCCTGCCGTGCCACGGAGGGCGGAGGCCGTGAAGGTCGCCGGCGCGCTCCTCGTGCTCGCTGGCGTTGCAGGCGTTACGCACGCCGATAATCAGCCCTCGCTGCGGCTCCGCCGCGAACCGGCCCCGCGACATCTCCGCATGCGCCCGCGCTCCGCGGCTGTCACCCCCGCGGGGTCCGCGCCGGCGGTGCCCCCGCACGCTTCCGCGACCGGCAATGCGACGACGTTCACGCCGAGCGGAGATGCGGTCGGGCTTGTCCGCGATCTGAGGCGCCCGATCTCTGCGCAGTTCGCGATGGGCTACGTCGTCGACGGCACCGCGCTGACCGGCGCGAGAACGCTCGACGGCCGCACGGTCCGCACCCGCGAGGACAGCGATCGCGACGACTTCCGCCGGCTGCGCGCCTACGCGATCGGTGAGGGCACGTTCAGCTCGCGGGGCGTCCTCCTGCCGAGTCTGTCGACCTACTTCGCGGGTCACTTCCAGATCGCACGTCCCGAGCGGGAGCTCGACCCCGACGTGATGGCCAAGCGCAGCGTCGCGTCGCCGATCGCGACGTGGTTCGACCGCACTGGATTCCAGGGCCGCTCGGCCTGGCTCGAGGTCAAGGACTTCCTCGACGACAAGACGTACGAGCCGCTCCGCCTGCGCGGCGGTGAGCTCTACGTGTACGGGCCGTGGGTGCTGCACATGTACGGCGGTCTCGCCGCGTGGGACGGCAAGCTGGTGAAGCTGAGCGCCTACGCGGGTAGCCGCGTCCCCGACTACACGCTCGTCGAGGTCACCGGCCGCGACCGCTCCGGCATCTTCGGCGCGTCGGCGCGCTTCGACCTCCGCGCGCTCAAATCGAAGATCCCCTTCGCGTTTGGCGTCGAGCTGCTGCAGTTCACCGCGCGCGGCGGCACTATCGATCGCGCATCCAACCACGGCATGCTCCAGCTCGACTGGCGGCCGCGGCAGGACTTCGCACTGATCGGCCAGGCTCGTCTGCTCGACGGAAAGTTCGCGAACGAGCACGTCCAGCTGCGCAGTCGCTACAAACAGGTCACGAACCTCGTGTTCGACGTGACCAATCGCAACGACGATGACTGGCGCTGGGATCCTGCGGTCACCAACCCCGATCCGCTCCAGGCACGTCGCTACCTCGATCTCGGCCCAGTGGTGCCGCAGACGATCATCTCGGGACGCGCCGGCACGCTGATCAAGGAGAACGTCGACGTGCTGATCCGTGGCGCGTTCGCCAATGATCACCCGAACAGCGAGGCACTGCGCAGCACGTTCGCCGCGCGCTACTTCGAGATCGGCGGCGGCTTCGAGGTTCGCCTGCGGCGGACGGTCGGTGTTGGCATGACCGGGCTGACGCGCCAGACCAAGCGCGCGTCGACCGTCGAGAACCAGATCGCCGATATCCCGACATCCATCGAGACACTGCCGCGGATGTACAGCCCTGACATCGGGGAGAAGAGCTTCAGCGAGCTCGGCACCAGCCTGCGCATGTCGCTCGGCGCGCGTCGCTTCTCGGCGATCGCCGAGGTCTACGGCCGCCGAACGAAGTGGGCGCTCGTGTACTGCAAGGGCTCGCTACTCGCGAACGGTCAGCCCGATGACCAGTGCCAGTCAGCGCTCGACACCGGCATCAAGGCCGACGACTTCCGCTGGGGGAGCCGGGTCACCGTCGAGGCGTGGATCGGCTCGCGGCTGCGC
The DNA here is from genome assembly GCA_043786265.1 of Kofleriaceae bacterium. Taxonomy (GTDB): domain Bacteria; phylum Myxococcota_A; class Polyangia; order Haliangiales; family Haliangiaceae; genus JABFXX01. The sequence goes on from JAYVWH010000286.1 coordinate 3,858, forward strand.
TTGTTCGCGAGCTACGAGCTGTCGAGCCGCGTCGATCTCCAGCCCGAGGTCACGGGCTTCAAGTCGCTGCGCCTGATCATCGAGGGCGTGTACTGATGCGCGCGCTCTTGCTCGTCTGCTTCGCTGCCGGCATCGCCTCTGCCGCGCCGCGCACGACTCCGTACGGGTTCGATCACCTGTTGCACGTCCGCAACATCGACGTCAAAGGCAAGGAGCCGATCGCGTGCACCAGCTGCCACGTCGAGCAGAAGGGCAAGCTCGTCGGTAAGCCCGGTCACGCCGCTTGCTTCGGGGCATGTCACGAGGCAGCGCCGGTCACTCCCAAGCGCGGCGCCAAGATCGCGTTTGGCGATCGCACGAAGGTCTGCGCCGCGTGCCACGCCGAGGCGGTCGAGGGCACCGTGTTCACCGGCAAGCTCTCCGTGGCGTATCCGCCGTACGGCCTCGATCCTGACTTCAACATCACATTCGGACACCGGATGCACGGCACCGCCCCGTGCGCGACGTGCCATGACATGCGCGACAAGAAGCCTCCTCGTGCGGTGCACGACCGCTGCGCTGGCTGTCACGACGGCACCGGCGCTTCAGGTCACGGTCCTGCGATGACCGCGTGCGGCGGCTGCCATCCGCAGGCGATCGGTAAGCCGCAGCCTCCACAGCTCGCCGTCGTCCTCGATTCCGTGACCGCCGCGTTCTCGCACGGCAAGCACGCTGTGCGCAGTCCTCTCGGCAAGGACTGCATGACTTGCCATCCCACGATCAAGCTGACCGACGACACGCAGCTGCCGCGGCCGATGATGAACAGCTGCGGCGTGTCGACCTGTCACGACGGCAAGAGCGCGTTCGCCACCACGGCCGCGTGCAGCCGCTGTCACGTCGAGGAACCCGAGCGCTACGAGGTCTATCGTACCAACAAGCGCTTCCTGCACTCGGGCGACCACGCGAAGGTCGTCAGCGAGCGGCCGTGCAACGCCTGCCACGCGCTCGGACCGCGCGGGGACACGCTGGTCGCCAGCCACGATGCGTGCACGCAATGCCACGCCAAAGACTTCGCCGAGCGCAAGCCCGAGAAGTGCGGTGCGTGCCACAACGCGAGCGAGCCGTGGCGCCATCTCGTCGCGGATCGCCCGCCGCCGGACCGGACCGAGTTTGGCGTCACGCTCGATCACGACAAGCACCCGCAGGACTGCGTGCGGTGTCACTCGCTGCGCACGGCGACTGCGCAGTTGCGCCCCGCGCGAGGTCACGCATCGTGCACTGGCGCCGGTTGTCACGTAGCGAAGGGCGGCCCGGCGCCGACGCTCGACACCTGCACCGCGTGTCACCGGACGTCGCTCGCCGATGCGCGCGACGCCGCACGACTGACGGCACCGTGGTCGGTACGGGCAACGTTCGACCACGCGACTCACTCGACCGGCCCCGACGGCAAGGGGCTCGCGTGCGTCGCTTGCCACACGAAGCTGTCAGGCGCCGACCTCGTCGCGCTGCCGACGCCCGCGAAAGCCACCTGCCTGCCCTGCCACGACACCGACAAGACCGCCTTTCCGTTGACGGGCACCACGTGCACGCGCTGTCACCCGGGCGCTCGGGAGGCGCGCAAGTGATGCCGCGCTGGCAGCGGGCCTACATCGTGGCGATGTGCGCCCTGATCGGCGGCGCGTTCGCTTACACCGCGTGCGACTGGGGACACTGGCCGCGGCTGTTCTACCACCCGCTGAGCGGCGCCGTCGCGATGACGCCGAAGGCCGGCGCGATCACGATCGGCTACCTCGGAATCGTCGCCTGGGGCGCCGGTGGCGCTGCGGTCGGCTGTGTCGTCGGTTGGGCGTTCGGCCGCGTCTACAACAAACCGTGGTCCGATCGCACGCTGCATCTGTTCGGCGCGTGGGCGATCACCGGCGTCTTGCTCGCCGGCAGCTACTACACCTGGAATCTGTATCCCTGGTAGCAAGGTTCGGCTTTGCCCGACCGCGCAGCAGCGCCGAAGGCGGTGCGTAGAGTGATCGACTACGGACAGGTCGCCGTCGAGTGCGGCGCGGCCGGGTCGGCGATGTTCGCGGTTCCGAACATGTTCGTGATCATCTTGCGGGCATCGGCGTTGCCGCCGGCGCGATCGATCGACTCGACGGCGCGGATGCCGTTGCGCGTGTTCATGATCATCGGCAGGTAGCTCACGCCGTTGACGACGATGCCGGACGCCGTCTTGGTCAGTCCGACGTAAAGCATGATCGTCGA
>JAYVWH010000287.1:0-8706 GCA_043786265.1 Kofleriaceae bacterium
GTTCAGATCGCGCGGGCGGACGGAGTCGGTCACGACTCGACCTCCCGTACTGCGGCGATCACGGCGTCGACGAGCAGCTGATAGCCGGTGCAGCGGCAGATGTTGCCGGCGAGCAGCTCGCGGACGGCCGCGCGCGCGCTCGCCTCGTCTTTACCTTTGAGCAGCCCGCGGTCGACAACGTGCGTCGCGCACACCGCAATGCCGGGCGTGCAGATGCCGCACTGGGCGCCGCCACACGTGATGAGCTGGCGCTGCACCGCGTGGAGCACGTCGCCGCGCGCGAGCCCCTCGACGGTGGTGACCTTCCGGCGATCGCACTGCGCGGCGGCGACAAGACACGAGTTGACGACTTCGCCATCGAGCATCACCGAGCACGCGCCGCACTCGCCTTCGCCGCAGCCTTCCTTGGTGCCGGTGAGGCGCATGTCCTCGCGCAGCACGTCGAGCAGCCGCTTCCATGGCGAGACTTCCACGTCGCGCGCTTCGCCGTTGACCTCGATCGTGATCTTCACGACAGGCTCCAGCGCGGCTTGCTGGCAGCGACCGCCTCCGGCGAGATCGGCAACGCATCGAACGCGCAGCCAAGCGCGTCCTCGACGGCATTTGCGACCGCGGCCGCCGGGCCGTCCATCGGAATCTCGCCGACGCCCTTCGCGCCGCTCGGTCCGAACGGATACGGGACCTCGATCAGGATCGTTTCGAGGTCGGGTGCGTCGGCAAACGTCGGGACGATGCAGTTGGTCATGTTCGCATTCATGACCTTGCCGTCCTTGTAGATGATGTTCTCCAGGACGGCCCAGCCGAGCGCTTGCAGCGTGCCGCCCTCGATCTGTCCCTTCACGATCACGGGGTTGATCGCCTTGCCGACATCGACTGCCTGCACGCAGCGATCGATCGCGACCTCGTACGTGTCGAGATCGACGGTGACATCGACGAGACACGCCGCCCAGCCGAAGACCGGATAGGCCGAGCCCGTGTACGTGGCGTCGTCGAAGTGGATACCCGGCGGCGGCTCGTATTGCAGCGTCACGCTGACCTCGCCGCCTGGATCTTCCTTGGCGAGCTGCTCGCGCAGCTGCTTGGAGGCGCGATCGACCAACCCGCCGACGACCATGCACGTGCGGCTCGCGACCGTCGGGCCGCTGTCGGGGACCTGAGCCGTCGACGGATCGACGACGTCGACCTGCGATGGATCGACGCCGAGGGCGGCCGCTGCGATCTGCGTGAACATCGTGATCGAGCCCTGCCCGATGTCGGTCGAGCTCGAGCGCACCTCGTAGCGTCCGTCGACCGTACGCGCGACCTGCGCCTTGCCGGCGAGACGCTGCTCGCCCGAACCCGTGAAGCCCGCGCCGTGAAAATAGAACACGATGCCGCGGCCACGCCGCACCGGCGCGCCGGCGCGAACACCGTCCCGCACCGGCGGTGTACCCGCGACACGCTCGATCGCGCCGAGCACCTCGTCCGTGCCGACCGAGAAACCGAGCTCCTGGCCGGTCGCCGTGGTGTCGCCCGATCGCAGCGCGAGTCGCTTGCGAATCTCGAGCGCGTCTTCGCCGCGCACGCGTGCGAGCTTCTGCATCTGGCGCTCGTAGGCGAACGTGGTCTGCGGTGCACCGAAGCCGCGGAACGCGCCATGCGGCGGATGATTCGTGGCGACGACACGGCCGCGCACGCGCACGATCGGGCAGCGATACGGTCCGGCCGCGTGGAGCACGCCGCGCGACAATACGACCGGGGACAGCGTGAGATAGGCGCCGCCATCCATCACGCAGTCGACATCGATTGCGAGGATCTCGCCCTTCGTGTCGACCGCCCAGCGACTGTGGGTGAACGCCGGGTGGCGCTTCGTTGTCGCGGCAATGTCTTCGTCGCGGTCGTAGACGATCTTGACCGCGTGCTGTGCCTTCTTCGCGAGGACCGCGACGTGGGCCGCGAGCATCGACGGATACTCTTCCTTGCCGCCGAAGCCGCCGCCGGTCACCGACTGTGAGATCACGACACCGTCGGCATCGCAGCCGAGCAGCGGCTTCATCGCCTTGTGCACGTAGTACGGGCACTGCATCGAGCCGACGATGTAGCAACGGCCGGCGTCCCACTCGGCCATCATCGCCTGGGGCTCGATGTACATCTGCTCCTGCGGAGACGTGTAGTACCGGCCCTCGATCACCTGTGCGGCGCCGGCGAACGCAGCGTCGAGCTCGGCGTCGCTCGCGTGGCCCTTGCGCAGGAGAAACTGCTTGAAGATGTTCGTATCGCCGTACAGCTTGACCTTCGCGGCCAGCGCGTCCTCGACAGTGAACACGGCCGGCAGCGCCTTGATGCGCGGCTTCACCGCCTTCGCGGCGAGCATCGCGAGCTCTTTCGTCGGAGCGGCGACCAAGGCGAGCGCCTCGTCGACATGCATGACGGTGCCGCCCACCGGAACGAGCGCGACCTGATCGTTCTCGATCAGCGCGATATAGTTCTGGCCCGGGATATCGGCCGCGGTCGCGACGACGACCTGGCTCCAGTCAAAGCTCGGGTCCAGATCGATCGCTTCGAGCACGCCGTGCGCGACCTTGCTGCGCACCGTCGCGCCGTACCAAGCACCCGGCGCATCGAGGTCATCCAGGTAGCGAGCCCTGCCGGTAACCTTGGCCACCCCGTCGACGCGCGGTAACGAAGTGCCGACCGGTGCTCTGGCGGCGACATTGGGCTCCATCCCCCGGATTGAATCACATGCGGTGGCGGAACTTCCACGCGAGCGCCAGCGCGTTGCAGGGCCTACTGCGATGGCCGTCGCGCCCAGCCCTGTTACGATGCGCCAGTTCATGACGCACCGTTCTGTCGGCTCGCGATCCGTTGGTGCCGGCGATGTGAGCCTTGCCACAGCCGCCGCGCGCGGCATCGATCGCACGGCGACCGCGCGTGCGCTCAGCGCTGCGGTCGAGACTGGTCTCCAGCTCGTCGACATTGCCGCCGAAGACGACAGCGAGCGACTCGTCGGCGAGACGATCCGCGAGCTACGCCTGCGCGACAAGACGATCGCCGCGCCGCGCATCCCCGCGATCCACTCCGCACCGAGCGGCGCTCCGACCCGCGACTCGCTCATCGATCGGTTGCCGACGCGCTACGTGCAGGCCCGCGTCGAAGCCGCGCTGCGCGCGACGAAGCTCGATGCATTGCCGCTCGCGCAGCTCGAGTTGCGTGCTGCGTGGCGATCATCGGCCGCGTGGCCCGAGCTTGTCGGCATGTGCGCGCGGCTCGTGCACGACGGCAAGGTCATCGCGTGGGGCGCGATGGTCGAGCGGATCGAGGACGACACGGGCGAGCTCGCACGCGAAGCGTGGCTCGATTCGCTCTCCCTGCCCTTCTCGCTGTGCGAGCACACCGGCATCGATGGCGTGTTCGCGGGTGCGAAAGCTGCCCTCGCAATTCCGGGCACGCCGACGAGCGAGCAGCAGCACCTGTTCGCGGCTGGCCTCGAGCCCGGCATGGTGATCGCCGCGGGCCTGCCGGCAGACCTGATCCTCGCCGCCGTCGCGCCTGCCCCCAGTAGCGGATCGCAACCGGCGACGGCCGCACGCACGCACCCGATCGCGATCCTCGCGCGCCGTCCGCTCGCCGGTGGTGCGCTCGCCGGATCGGTCGGTCCGGGTGCGCGGCTCAAGCAGCGCGACGATCGCAACGCACTCGAGCCGCAGCAGCTCGAACGGATCGCGGTCGCCGCCGCCAAGCTCGCCGCGTTCGCGAAGCAGACGCCGCCGGCCGCGCGCTCGTGCGATGCAGCGAAGCTCGTGCTCGAGCGCATGAAGCGCCCGGACATCGTCCACGCCGATTCGATCGCCGAGCTCGCGCTTCGCTACGTGATCTCCCGAGGCCTGGTTGCGCTGCCGCGGCTGCATCGTCACGAGTACGTCCTCGATGCGGTCGCTGCGTCGATCGCTCCGCCACTCCCGGCCGATCTGATCGAAATTCTCGAACATCTCGACATGTGAACACCCGTTCAGTACCATCCAACGGTGCAGTCCCGCCCGTCGGAGAACCCGCCGATCCGCTTCCGCGAAGTGACCGTCACCTACGATGACGGCGATGGTCCGCCACCCGCGACCGTCACCCTGCTCGAAGATCAGTCGCGGTCGATCTTGTCGCACAACGACAGCGACGACCTCGACTTCCAATGGAGCTGCAATCCGTACAGAGGATGCCAACACGCGTGCAGTTATTGCTACGCCCGGCCCAACCACGAGTATCTCGACATGGGAGCGGGCACGGACTTCGACACGAAGATCGTGATCAAGCCCAAGGCGGCTGAGCTGCTGCGCGAAGCGTTCGACAAGCCCTCGTGGAAGGGTGAGCTCGTGATGTTCAGCGGCGTCACCGATTGCTATCAGGCGGTCGAGAAAGAGCTCCAGCTGACGCGGCAGTGTCTCGAGGTCTGTCTCGAGTACAAGAATCCCGTCGCGATCATCTCCAAGAGTGCGCTGATCGAACGCGATGTGGACCTGATCGCGGAGCTCGCGCGCGAGGCAGGGGCGAGCCTCAGCGTGAGCCTCGCCTGGACGGATGCGGAGATGGCGCGGACGATCGAGCCGTGGGCGGCGTCGCCGCAGCGCCGGCTGAAAGTGATCGAGACGTTCGCAAAGGCGGGCGTGCCCGTAGGGATCATGATTGCGCCGGTCATTCCGGGGCTGAACGACTCGCAGATGGTCGGCCTGCTCGAGGCAGCGAGGAGTGCGGGCGCGCAGTGGGCCGGCTGGACGCTGCTGCGGTTGCCCGGCGTCGTGAAGGAAGTGTTCGAGGATCGGCTGCGCGTCTCGCTGCCGCTCGTCGCGGATCGCGTGATGAACCGCGTGCGCGAGACGCGTGGCGGCAAGCTGTACGACTCGACGTACGGTGTGCGCGGGCGCGGCACGGGGGTGTATGCCGAGACGATCGCGATGATGTTCGACAAGACGGTCGGGCGGCTCGGCTTCAACAAGGGGCGAAACCGAGAGCCCGATGGGCGCGGACGCTTTGAGCGCCCGCCGAACAAGGGCGGCCAGCTGTCGCTGTTCTGAAGCGTCGGGGACCAAGCCGGAGGTCCGTCGCCGACGCGACCAGCGCTCGAGAAGGTGGAGGATGGAGAAGGCGGTGACGACGATGCGCGAACGGCACGAGTCCGTACCGAGTTTGCGCACGGGCATCGAGATCGAGAGCTGTTCGATCGTGCGTCCTGAACATCCACTCGCGAAGAACCCGACAAGGGCCTCGGCAAGCGCTGATCCACGTGACCCCGCGCAAATAGCGCTGATCAGATCGGACAGCCCATACCGCTCACCGGCCCGCAACACAGCGCACCGCATCCCGCCGCCGGCGCGATCGGACCCCCGCTGACGCAGTAGTCGCCGGTCAAGCACGCCGCCGAAGCACCACACATGCAGGTGCCGTTGTCGCAGTGCTCACCCGCCGCGCAGCACACGGCCCCGCACTGCGGCCCTGCCGAGCAGACCGCGCTCGGGTCGCAAGAGCTCGCGGGCACGTCGACCGGGGCCGCGTCGTGGTGCGAGCCACCGCCGCCACTGTCGTCATCGCCGCAACCGACGAGCACTGCGATGATCACGAGCGCGCGCATGGAGCCGACGCTACTACAGCGACAGCACCCAGACGAGACCGATCAGCGCAGCGACCGCGATCGACACGGCGGCGTAGAACGGCACCACGCTCGCGCGCGATTTCACCAAAGGCGCAGGCGCCGCACGCGACACGACCGGTGCCTTGCGAGCGGCCGATGGCGTCGCGACGATCGTCGACGCTGGAGGCCTCAACGCGAGCTGCTTGTCGGCCGGGTCGCGAAACCGCAGCGCCACCTTGCCGAGCTCGACGAGCGCACCATCGCGCAGCGGTGTGCCCCCAGCAGCAGCCGGAACACCATCGACCTTCGTTCCATTCTTCGACCCGAGGTCGAGGATGCGCGTGCCATCCCAGCCGCGCCGGATCTCGGCGTGCGTACGCGACAGATCTTCATCGACGAGGATCCAGTTCGCCTCGTCACCGCGACCGATCACGAGCACGGACTCGGGCGGCGCGAGCTTCTTCGTCGCGCCGGGCGTCGGCCCGCGCTCGATCTCCAGCGACGGCGCCGCGCCGCTGCCGAGCAGGCTGCGCATCAGCTCACGGGCGATCGATTCGGTGCGCTGCGGCGGCGACGCAAGCGAGCCGGCAGGCGCCGGTGCGATACGCACGCGGTAGGTCCCGATCTCGAGCTCGATGCCATCACCGATATCGCCAGATGCGCCGTCGACCGTGAGCCAGCGACCGTTGTCGATCACGACGTGCTCGGCGTGCGCAGCGTCGGCGGGCAACCGGACACGTGCGCTCGGCGCACTGCCAATCACGAACGTCGCATCCCCGACATCGATCGCCGGTAGGGGTCCCTGCCCCGCCTCACTCACTTCGACGCGCAGCACTACTGGGCTCGCTGCTTCGCGGCTTCCGTCTTGTACTGGTAGTAGCGGTCGAGCACGGTCTTCAGATACTGCCGCGTGTACGTGTACGGCGGCACGGTGTAACCGTACTTCTGCAGCGAGCCGAGACCGGCGTGGTACGCGGCGATCGTCAGCACGATGTCACCGTCAAGCCGGTTCGCGAGGTACCGCAGCAGGCGCGTGCCCGCCATGATGTTCGTGCGCGGATCGAAGATGTCGCCCTGCACACCCATGTCGGCCTCGACGGCCGGGTGCACCTGCATCAGGCCCTTGCAGTCGAGACCCGACACGACGTGCGCATCGAAGTCGCTCTCGCTGCGGATGACCGCGCGAATCAGCGGCACCGGGATGCGGTAGAGGTCGGACGCCTCCTGGATATACTCGTCGTAGCGGTGGTAGCGCTCGGGCGAGTGATCGGTCGCGCTGACCTTGTCGTAGCGAGAGCCACGACCGGTTGCGGCCTTGCTGCCGGGCTCGGGCGTCGAATCGAGAACCTTCTGCCACTTGCCGCCGCGCGGCTTCATGTTCGTGAAGTGAACGACACCGTCCTGATCGGTGAACGAATAGATATCGGCGTACGCCGCCACCGCGACGCTCACGACGAGCATCACAGTCAGAACCACAGCGCGCCGCACGACCTTATTTTAGCTCAAAACGAGCTATGGTCCGCCTACTGACATGACCGAGCCACTGGAGACCGACTACCTCGTCATCGGCTCGGGAATCGCGGGTCTGAACTTTGCCTTATTGGCAGCCGAGCACGGCCGCGTGGTCGTGATCACGAAGAAGCGCCCCGCCGACACGAACACGAACTGGGCACAGGGCGGTGTCGCCGCTGTACTCGCCGACGACGACAGCTACGAGCTGCACATCCAGGACACGCTCAACGCGGGTGACGGTCTTTGCGACCGCAGCACCGTCGAGATGTGCGTCAACGATGGCCCTGCGCAGGTCAAGCGCCTGCTCGACGTCGGCGTCCGCCTCGCGCGCGACCCCTCGGGCAAGCTCGACCTCGGCCGCGAGGGCGCGCACACGCGTCATCGCGTCGTGCACTGGGAGGACGTCACCGGCCGCGAGATCCAGCGCGCGCTGATCGCCGCCGTCCTCGCGCATCAGAACATCACGATCCTCGACGGGCACATTGCGGTCGACTTGCTGTCGATGGCGAAGTACGGCGGTGACCCCGCCTGCTTTGGTGCGTACGTCCTCGATTCGCGCAGCGGCGAGGTCAAGACGATCTGCGCCCGTGCGACCGTGCTCGCTACGGGCGGCACCGGCAAGGTCTACATCTACACGTCGAACCCCGACGTCGCGACCGGCGATGGCGTCGCGATGGCGTATCGCCTCGGAGCCACGTGCGGCGATCTCGAGTTCGTCCAGTTCCACCCGACGGTGCTCTATCACCCCAACGCAGGCAGCTTCCTGATCTCCGAGGCGCTGCGCGGTGAAGGCGGGGTGCTCAAGCTCGCGACCGGCGACACGTTCATGGAGAACTACCACCCCATGAAGTCGCTCGCGTCTCGCGACATCGTCGCGCGTGCGATCGACAACGAGCTCAAGAAGTCGGGCGCCGACTGCGTCTTCCTCGACATGACGCACCTCGATGCGGCGTTCGTGCGCGGCCGATTCCCGAACATCCACGAGCGCTGCCTCGCGCTCGGCATCGACATGACGAAGCAGCCGATCCCGGTGGTCCCCGCGGCGCACTACATGTGCGGCGGCATCAAGACCGACCACCAGGGGGCGACCACCATCAAGGGCCTCTACGCGATCGGGGAGTGTTCGTTCACCGGATTGCACGGTGCAAACCGGCTCGCGTCGAACTCGCTGCTCGAAGGCATGGTGTTCTCGAGCCGCGCGGCCGACGCCGTGCGCGACCTGCCGCGGGCGCGTCCGGCGCAGGTCGCCACGTGGTCGGCGGGCAGCGCTACCGACTCCAATGACGCGATCGTCGTCTCGCTGAACTGGGACGAGATCCGCCGCTTCATGTGGTCGTACGTCGGCATCGTCCGATCCGACAAGCGCCTGGAGCGCGCCCGCCGCCGCATCGAGATCTTGCGCGACGAGATCCGCGAGTACTACCTCGACTTCAAGATCACGAGCGACCTGATCGAGCTGCGCAACGTCGCGCTCGTCGCTCACCTCGTGATCGAGAGCGCGCGGCGGCGCAAGGAGTCGCGCGGCCTCCACTCCACGCTCGACTACCCCGAGAAGCAGCCCGAAGCGCGCCACTCCGAGCTCCAGCTGACCAACGGCC
>JAYVWH010000288.1:0-5687 GCA_043786265.1 Kofleriaceae bacterium
CGCTCCGGCGGTGCGATCCTCAACGACGCACTGACGACGGTGCTGCATGACCCGAGTGCGAGCCCCGAAGTCCAGACCGCAGCAGCAGAGCGGCTCGATGCGGTCGGTGCGCTTCCCGAGACCGATCGGCACTATCTCGAGACCAACGACGTCGACTAGAGTCGGCGCTCGTGCTGATCGCGCTCAACAAGCCGTACCTGGTGCACTGCAAGTTCACCGACGATCAGACCCCGCCGAGGCCAACGCTCGCTGCGTTCGGGCTGCCGCCACGCGTCTACGTCGCGGGCCGGCTCGACCACGACAGCGAAGGCCTGCTGCTGCTCACCGACGACGGCATGCTCAACCAGCGGCTGACCGATCCGCGCTGGAAGGCGCCAAAGACGTACCTCGTGCACGTCGAGGGCACGGCGACCGATGCCGCGCTCGACGAGCTTCGGCGAGGCGTCGAGCTCAAGGATGGCCTCACACTACCCGCCGACGCCCGCGCCATGTCGCCACCGGACTGGCTGTGGCCCCGCGACCCGCCGATCCGCGTCCGCAAGACGGTGCCTGACTGCTGGCTCGAGCTGGTGATCCGGGAGGGGCGCAACCGCCAGGTTCGTCGGATGACCGCCGCGGTGGGTCTGCCGACCCTGCGCCTGATCCGGGCGTCCATCGGCCCGTACCGACTCGGAGATTTGGCCCCTGGTTCCTGGTGCGAGATCGAGGTGCAACGCTGAGGGTTGGCTGCTACGGTCCGACCCCGTGGGACGCGCCTTCGAGAAACGCAAGCACACGATCTTCGCGCGCATGGATCGCGTGGGGAAACAGTTCGCGAAGATCAACAAAGAGATCGCGATCGCTGTCAAAGCCGGTGGGGCCAGCCCCGACGGCAACCCGGCGCTGCGCCGCGTGCTGCAGAACGCACGCGCGGTCAACATGCCGAAGGACAAGGTCGAGGCCCAGATCAAGAAGTCCAGCGGCCAGGGCGCGACGAGCTACGACATCGTGTTTTACGAGGGCTACGGCCCGCACGGCATCGCGATGATCGTCGAGACCGCGACCGACAACGTCACGCGCACCGTGGCCAACGTACGTCACGCGTTCAAGGCGTTCGGCGGCAACATGGGCACGACCGGCAGCGTGTCGTTCATGTTCCAGCGCCAGGGCATCTTCCGCCTCAACCCCGAAGGTCTCGATCGCGACAGCCTCGAGCTCGAGCTGATCGACCACGGCCTCGTCGCGCTCGAAGACGGCGAGAACGACAAGGGCGACAAGCAGCTGTGGGTCCGCGCCGCATTCAACGACTTCGGTACGATGCAATCGGCGCTCGAAGCGCGCGGCATCACCGCAGTCTCGACCGAGTCCGAGATGGTTCCCGAGACCACCACGGAGCTGCCCGAGGACAAGGCGAACGAGGTGATGGAGCTGGTCGCCCGCCTCGAATCCGACGACGACGTGCAGACCGTCTACTCGAACCTCGGCTAGCTCTTCGGCGCGGCCGGGCGACACACCTGGCCCGGGCCATCGGCGATCGTCGCGCAGCGATGCGCGGCCGGGCAGTCACTGTCCGCCTTGCACTTGATCTCGCACGACTTGAACTCCGGTCCGCTCTTGCCGGCGATACCGTAGTAGCTCACGCACGTGAGGCCGGTCGCGCAGGCGTCGTCGGCTCCGCACTTCTCGCCCATCGCGGGCCCCGTGGTCGCGGGCGGTGCGGGGTCGGGTACGTTCGGCGCCGGTTGCGCGGGCGCCGGGGCCGGCGTGGACGAACACGCGAGGAGCAGGCACAGGGCGAGATACTTCATAGGTAGGGGTATGACAGAGTGGTGGCTCAAGCGCGAGGCCGCGTGCCGACGAGCGACGGCCGATCGCGCCACGCCGCGCGCACGCTCTCGACCGCCGACGCGTGCTCGGTCGGGTACGCCTTGCGAAAGTCCATCCAGTCGAGCGCGCTGATCAGCGCGAGCTCGGCGAGACCGAAGCCGCCGGTGAAGCTCGTGCCGTCAGACGTCTTCTGATGCCAAGCCACGCGAAGATCGCTGCGGCGCGGTCGAGCTGGCGGGTCGCGAAGGGCGTGCCGTCGATCGCCACGCCATCGCGGCGCAGATAGAACAGCTGGACAACCGCATCGAGCGCACCGTCGATCGCATTGATGAGGTTGAGGTCGTGCCAGCGATCTCGCGGCGGCGTAAAGGTTCCCCAGCCGCGCTACATGGCGCCGGAACAGATCCGCGGCCGGCCTGTGACGCCCACTTGCGACATCTACACGATGGGTGTCGTGCTGTTCGAGCTGGTGTGCGGGCGCCGCCCGTTCGAGGATCTCGACGAGCAATCGGTGATGGTCGGCCACCTCGACCGGCGCCCGCCCCCACCACGCGCGCTCAATCGCGAGATCCCGATCGGACTGCAGGAGGTAATCCTGAAGGCGCTCGCGAAGGAGCCCGACAAGCGACCGCCGTCCGCGGCCGCGATGCGCGACGCCGTGTCCGCTGCGCTCGACGAGCTAGTGGTGGCAGCACCGATCGCGATGCCTGCGTCCAGCGCACCTGCGATGCCTCCACCGATCGTTGCACCGATGCCGGCCACCGTCGCGCACCGGCCGAGCGGCCAGCCGATCGCTGCTCCGATACCCGCCACCGTCGCGCAGCCGCCGGTCGCCGAGCAGATGCCCGTTGGCAAAGGCGTTTGGCGCCGAGGTCGTCGACATCCGCGAAATGGGCGGCAAGGTCATCCGCTGCCGCGTGCGGATCAACGGCCCGGCGGCCGGCTTCACCGTGCGCTTGGTGCCGGTGTCCGAGGTCCGCAAGGCCGACGGATCGTTGACCTGCCAATCGCTCCTGTTCTGAAACCTGACACAAGGCTGACACTACGCCCACGTAACACTGGGACGATGCTGACCCTCGACATTCGGCGCCCGTTCTCGTTCTCGCGCACCCTCGAGTTCATGGGCCGGTTCCCGGCGTGCCGTGATGCGTGTGTCTTCGCCCCCGGCCAGGTCACCGGTGCGATCGCGCTGGAAGGCCAAGCTCACGCGTTCACGTTGCGCGAGTCGGGCGGTAACGTCGTTGTCGAGCTCGCTGCGACTACCCCGCGGCATCTGCATCCCGTACTGCGCGCGCGCGCCGAGCACTTCATCGGCGCGCGCGACGATCTCGCGCCGCTCTACGCCGCGGCCGCAGGTGACTCCGCGTTCACTCAGCTCGTGAGCGAGCTGCACGGCCTGCATCACGTCCGCTTCCTGACTCTGGCCGAATCCGTCGTGTATTCGGTCCTGATGCAGCGGGCGCCGATGCATGTGGCCGCCGCGCTCAAGCGCAAGTTCCTCGCGGCCCTCGGTCTTCCCGTCGTTCATGCGGGACAGACGCTCCACGCGATGCCCGAGCTGGCGGCGCTCGCACAGCTCGATGAAGCCGCGATTGCCTCCGCGATCGGGCACCGCCCGAAGTCCGCGCGCATTGCCACTGCCGCGCGGGCCGTGGCCGAGATCGGCGAGGAGTTTCTGACCAACGCGCCGTACGACGAAGCTCGCGACGCCCTCCTCGGGATCCCCGGCATCGGGCCGTTCTCGGCGACGGCGATCTTGCTGCGCGGCCTCGGCCGCATGGATGCGCTCCCGTGGATGCCGCAGTTCGCTCGGGCCGCCCGCAGCATCTACGGCCACGAGGTCACCGAGGACGCCATCGCGCGCCGCTACGGCCGTCACATTGGCTACTGGTCGTTTTACGTCATGACCGGTGCAGCCCGGCACGAGCTACACTGATCGCGATGCGAAGACACCGTGTGCTGGTCGCCTTCTGGATCGCCACGATCGTCGCGTTCGCCTGCGGCTTCCTCGTGAGTGAACCAGCACTGTCGGTCTTGGCGCAGTTCTCCGCGTTCATCCTCGCGATCATCAGTGCGAAGTGTGCCGAGGGCGTTGGCGTCCTCGAGCGCCGCCTCGTCTATCGCGGTGCGCTCGGTCTGCTGCTGGTCACCTCCATGACCGTCGTGATTTGCGGGGGCGGAAGTGTCGCGTTCGGCAAGGGCTCCGATCACGGGCTCGTAGGCTTCATCTGTCTCGCGTCCCTCAACGTCGTCACAGGCGTTCTCGCGTGGCGCGCGCTCGTCAGGCCCGCTCCCCGCCGCGCGGCGCTCGTCGGACTTCTCGCTGTCGTTGCGGAGCTGTTCGCGCTGCTGATCGACTTGGGGATCAACCTGAACCACCACGCCTTCCATCCGACCAGTTTTCAGATCGTCGCGATGCTTGCCGGCTGGGGCGCGACCTGGGCCGGGGCCCTCGTGTGTATCGCGGCCCTCCTCTCGTTCTCGCCGCAGCCGATGTACGAAGTTCCCGACGCCCGCGTCGTTGACTGAACGCGGTAGCAAGCGTCGAAGTTGTGACAGTTCACAACTTGCGTAACGCAGCAATCCCCGGCACTTGCGCGCGGCCCGTTCGTACGCGGGTTCGCCGGTGCGGGCCACATTGTCGCGCACATCAACGACTACGACATGAGCGACACGGCGGTGACCCGCGAGCTGAAAGACACAGTCCCCTACGGCGGCGTCGGTTCGGGCTAGACCTTCTGAATCAGCGCCACGCTTCCCACAACGTGCTCGTGCTGCCGCGCTGACTGGAGAACACCAGGTGGCGTTCGTCGGCCGACACCCACGGATCTTCATCGACCGCGATCGGGTCGTTGACGCCGTCGATCGGTGCGGATGGTCCGAAGAGATTGGTGGCGACGGCGCGGTGCGCCACGTACAGATCCTGGTTCGGATTCCCGTTGGGTTTGTAGTGGAAGTAGATCGTGAGCTTGTCGGCCGACAGGTGCGGACGGCCTTCGAAGTACGGCGTGTTGATCTCGGCGATCGGCAGCGCCGTGCCCCATGCAGCGGTGCGCGACGACCGCGTGCTGAGGTAGATGTCGAAATCTCCAGTACGATTCGAGTCAAACACCATCGCGAGCTCATCGACAGTGACCGATGCACCGTCATCCTGGCCCACGAGCTCGGCAATGACCGTCGGCGCCGTCCATGCAGCTCCGCGCGAAGGTCGTGTGGCGACCGAGACATCGTTGCCGCCCGTATCGAGCCACAACGTCAGCCCGTCGAACGAGATGTGCGGGCTCGTGCCGCCCCCACCGACGCGACCTCCACCGGCGGCGGCCATGCATCGGTCGTGGCAACCCGTGTCGAGACATAGATCTTTGCGCCACTGTTGCAGAACAGCTCGAGCCCATCACCGGTGATGGACGGGTCGTCCACGGCGACGACTGGACTGAGCACCATCGTCGGCGTGGGCCACGGTCCGAGCGCGCCGCCCGTTGCTTCGCGCGCTGCGTCCCATCGCCAATGCCCCCTAGACCGGATCGCGTCGTCGTCGGCCGCGCATCGCCCCTGGTTCGGCTCGATGCAGCAAACCCACAAAACCCACGTGAGCATGACGCAATCGAAAAACCTGACAGACGCGTGCGTTCATGGCCAGGGCCAGCCAACGTCGACATAGTCCCGGCGAACCACGAAATCCACGTGAGTCTGATGGATCGGAACCGTGCGTCGCGCGGCGAACCCACGAAACCAGGTGGGCCTGCCGCCTCGGAACCTGCGTCGCGTGGCGAACACACGAAACCCACGTGAGTCTGATGGATCGGAACCGTGCGTCGCGCCGCGAACCCACGAAACCAGGTGGGCCTGCCCCCTCGGAACCTGCGTCGCGCGGCGAACAC
>JAYVWH010000289.1:0-3417 GCA_043786265.1 Kofleriaceae bacterium
GCGGTGCAAAGGTTCCGATCGATGGCGCCGCGGTCGAGCGCGCCCGCTGCGACGCACAGCACATCGGATCGATCGATGGCGAGACGCCCGAGCGCGCAGCTCAGGACATCCCGCCGAGTGTGGTTCGGTTCGTGTGGCGCCGCGACGGCGGTCGTTGCCAGACTCCCGGCTGCCGATCATCGACCGGGCTGGAGATCCACCACGTCGTCCGCCGCGCCGACGGCGGGAGCCACGAGCCCAGTAACCTCCGGATCCAGTGCTCGTCCTGCCACATGGCACTCCACCGCGGGGCGCTCGGGATCACGCGCACCGATTCCGGTCGGTTCGTGACCCAGCGCCGCGAGGAGTCGCGATCCGACTCCGGTCCCAGCGCTGGCGCAAGGCTCGACGCCGCGATCGTGCGCACCCAAGCCCGCGATGCACTCGTTGGCCTCGGGTGGAAGCCGGGGATCGCTCGGGCCGCGGTCGACGATGCGTGGTCCCACGTGGGACCGGCCGTCGCGGTCGAGTTACTGATCCGCGAGGCCCTTCGCCGCTGCCCCAGGCCGGTCGCTTGAACGTGCGCGCGAGTCGACTCCACGCCAGCAGAACGGAGACTGCGTTGTCTACCCCGCACCTGATCAGGATGTGGACGGCGCTCGCACGCGCGTTGTCCGTCGAAGACGTCAACCAGCTTGGTCGTAAGACCGGCCAAAGCCAGCGATTGCGTACAGTCACGCCGCATCGGCTGTTTCTCTCGATCGAGGTTCGCGTAGCGGCTACTTCAGCGCGGCTGCGACGATCTGCGGGCCGATCACTTGCATCATCGCTCCGAGGATTCCGGTGAGCAGCTCGCGCAGCTCCTCGCGCGTCAGCCGCTGGTTATCGCACCAGTCGATCGTCGCGCTCTCGACGAAGCCGATCCAGCCGCGCACGCTGGTGTGAAACCGCGGATCTTTGATCAGCATCGGCGCGAACGGGGTCTGTTCGAGGAACAGCTCGATCATACGGGCACGCACGCCATCGATCACGCCGGCGACCTCCGGATCGCTGCCGATGCCGCCACGCATGAGCGAGACGAACGCGCGGGAGTGCTGGGCGATGTATTCGAGATACGCGTCGAGACCGGCACGCACACGATCGATCGGGGCGACGTCTTGCTGCGACGCCGAGATCCTGGCGACCAGCTCGTCGGCGATCTCGCGCAGGCCTGCAACGTAGAGGTCACGCTTGGTCGGGAAGTAGTGATAGAGCAGGCCCTTGCTGATCTTGGCCACGCGCGCGAGATCGTCGATCGACACGTCGTCGTACGAGCGGTCGGAGAACGCCTTGCGGGCGAGCTCGAGCAGCTGCGCACGGCGTTCGTCGTTGTCGAGACGAATCCGGCGCTTGGGTCTCGTCACTCTGCGCGGTGCGGTAGGCACGGGCTGGCATCATACAACACCTCTATTGACTCGTGGTCAATACGTGGCTAACTTCGTTGTATGTCAGTACCAACCGTCCGTGAGCTCGACGTCGACCTGACGACGGTTCCGCGTCACTGGATGGCAGGCAGCCCGGTCGCGACCGCGATCTCCAACGGCATCAATCTGCTGTTTCCCCACGGCGAACGGTTCTTCGTCCGGTCGGTCAACCACTACCTCGGCGAGATCAAGGAACCAGCGCTGCGCGCGCAGGTGCTCGCCTTCTTCAAACAAGAGGGCCACCACGCCAAGGCACACGACACGTTCAACGAGGTGATGCGGGCGCAAGGGTTTGCGATCGACGGATTCCTCACGCGCTACAAGAAGATCTCGAGCTGGCTCGAGGCGCGGCTGCCCGCGAAGCTGAACCTCGCCGGTACTGCGGCGGCCGAGCACTACACCGCGATCCTCGCGCATGGTGCGTTCACGAAGGGCATGCTGGATGCGACCGCGCCCGGCATGCGTGAGCTGCTCGCGTGGCACGCCGCCGAGGAGATCGAGCACAAGGCGGTCGCGTTCGATGTCCTGCAGGAGGTCGACCCGTCGTACCTGCTGCGGATCGCAGGACTTGCGTACGCCACCGTGATGCTCGGTGTGTTCTGGGCGTGGGCCGCGCGCACGCTCCTCCAGCAGGAAGGCATCGGCCTGCGGGCGCTGCGCCGCGAGCTCCTCTCGATGCGGCGCGAGCCGGGCCACGAGCCGATCATCAAGAGCGTGTTCCTCGCCGGCATTCGCCAGTACATCCGGCGTGACTTTCACCCCCGTCACGTTGCGAACGAGCACCTCGCCGCCGAGTGGTTCGCTTCGCACGGCATGTCATTAAGCGAGGCCTCATGATTCTCCGCGATCGCGTCGTCGTCATCACGGGTGCAGGGAGCGGCATCGGCCGCGCCACCGCGCTCACGTTTGCCGGCGAGGGCGCCCGCGTTGCCGTGTGTGATGTCGACGAGGCGCGGCTCGCAACGCTCGCTACCGAGCTCGGCGATCGCCTCCTGCTCTCCCGTCGCGTCGACGTCAGCGATCGGCTCGCGATGCGCCTGTTCGCCGACGAGGTCCACGGCCTCGCCCCTGCCGCGGACGTGATCGTCAACAACGCGGGCGTCGCCGTCAGCGGTCCGTTCCTCGAGACATCGCTCGAGGATCACGAGTGGCTGCTCGGCATCAACCTGCGCGGCGTGCTCTATGGCTGCCACCTGTTCGTGCCGAAGATGGTCGAGCGCGGGATGGGTGGTCACGTGATCAACATCGCGTCGATCTTCGGCATCTACGCGGCGCCGTTCGTCAGCACCTACGTCGCGAGCAAGTTCGCCGTGCGCGGCTTCTCGATGTCCCTGCGCGAGGAGCTCGCCGAGCACAAGATCGGTGTGACCGCGATCTGCCCCGGCATGATCGCCACCCAAATCGCCGCGGACAGCCGCTCCAACGGTGTCGCGATGAACGCGCGCAAGTCGAAGGTCGTCGAGACCTTCCACAAGCGCGGCCTCGATCCCGCGAAGGTCGCGAGCGTGATCGTCGATGCCGTGCACACCAACCCTGCGGTGCGCACCGTCGGTGCCGATGCGGCGATGATCGCCACGCTGCAGCGTCTCGCGCCGCGTGCACTCGCCAAGATCGGCAGCAAGATCCAGGCGCGACTGAGCGCGATCTGAGCGAGTTACCAGACCGTCGATACCGCGGCGTAGCCACGGATCCGGTCGTCCTTCGACACCAGAGTTGCGGACTCGAGTATTGCAGTCGCGACGATCAATCGGTCTGCAGAATCGCCGTGAAACTCGCGTCCAAGCTGGGTCGCCTTCACGGCCGTCGCCGGCCTGATGGATAGCAGCTCGACCCGATCCACTGCAAGTGCATCCTCCAGCCACTCCAGCGGGTCGCGATCCAGGAGCACGCGCCCCTTCGCGACTGCAGTGGCAACCTCGAGACAGCTGATCGCGCAGATTCCGATCCGCTTCGCCGACCTGATCTCCTTGTCGGC
>JAYVWH010000290.1:0-1546 GCA_043786265.1 Kofleriaceae bacterium
CCGACGGCGATCGGCGGCGGGGCGGGCGCAGGGGCCGGCGCCGGCGGGCGCTCCTCGGGCGGTGGCGCAAGAACTGCGGCGCGCTCGGCGGTAATCCGACCGGGCCGCGGCTCTGTGACCACGGTCGCCTTTGGCAGTGGCGCCGGCGCGACCGAGATGTCGGGGACCTTGCCTAGGGAGCGCGCCCCGAGCTCGGCGATGCACGCCCAGATCAGGGATGAGGGAAGGTGCTCGCACAGGTTCGGGATGCCGATGGTCTCGACGATCAACTGTGCGTCTACGCGCGGTGCGCCCAGGCACGCGGTGAATAAACGCGCCCACAGGGGACGCGGGAGGTGGGCTGCCAGGACGTCGGGCGTGACGTGGCGAATCACGTCGTTCGGCGCACCGATCCCCAGCTCTAGGGCGGAGGTCAGGGCGTCGACAAAGAACGCCTTGATGTTCATGACACCACCACGTTGGTGACACCTGCTCTCGCTGCGGCGGCCGCAATGCAGGACCACAGCACTTCATGCGGCAAGTGCTTCGCGAGCAGCTCGGGGGTGACCGTCTCGAGCACGCGCTCGGGGGTCATCGCGCCTGCCGCGAGCGAAGCTGCGAGCACCTTGCTCAGCAGATCGGGAGGCAGATGGCTCGCCAGCACATCGGGGGTCGCGTGTGCGAGAACGTCTGCCGGATTGAAGATCTGGTTCTGCAGTCCTGACTCGACGACCTTGGCAAACCATTCCTTGCGCTGATCCGACATCCTGAGACGGTACACCCATTTAGCGCGCTCTCGGGTCGGAAAACCCAGGACAGCACTTGCATTGACCGATGGCGTCTTGCACGGTGAATCGATGTCCGATGTACGCGCCAAGCTATCGTCGGGCACCGTGCTCTGGCGAAGCGTCGATGGCGCGACAGGTGCGGAGACGCAGCGATCGATCGAGGTGCTGCTCGTGCACCCCGCGGGCAACTACAACCGCCGCGCGCCATGGGGCATCCCCAAGGGCGCACCGGATCCGGACGAGACGCTCGAAGCAACCGCGCGGCGCGAGACGTGGGAAGAGACCGGTCTGACGATCGAAGGTCCACTCGTCGACCTCGGGTTTGTCGATTACACGCGCTCGCAGAAGCGGGTGCACGGCTATGCCGGCAAGGCACCGGACGGCGCGTCGCCGCGCTGCGCATCATGGGAAGTCGACAAGGCTGAGTTCATCGAAATCACCCGCGCGCGCCGCATCATTCATCCCGATCAGGCTGTGCTGCTCGATCGTTTGCTCGCGCTCCTCGGCACGTCGACTGACGACGCAAGTGCCGAGAAAACTTCGGCCTGAGCGCGATTCCTCGTCGGACTAACGCACCGACACCGTGTCGCGTTTCCTGACACGTCTCTTTATCTGCTCGACAAAAAAACATGGTGTGGCAACACTGGATTGTCGTAGTTGTTCTTTCCGAGCTGTGAGCGATCCGCCAACTAGCTGAAAGGCTGTCGGCAAGATCGCCTAGCCGGATGGCCCGTTGCCGTGCCCGAGTTCGGTGCGCAACGTGCAGTAACGAGCTTTCG
>JAYVWH010000291.1:0-6066 GCA_043786265.1 Kofleriaceae bacterium
CGAAGTACGCCCGCAGCACGGTCTCGACCGACGGGGCATTGAACACGTACGTGAAGTCGAAGTCGGTGGGCATGGAAGCTCGGGTAGCCACCCCGCGCGCCTAACACGCAGAGATCTGGGGGGCGTTGTTCTTGCAACGTAACCCGACCGTGCTCGCTCGACTGTCTCTCCTGGCTGCTTTCGTAGCCTGCGCGGCACCGCCCGATGACGGCGAAGGCGGGAGCAGCGGCGGCAAGACCGACAGCTCGCAGCGCTTCGTCGAAGTCGATCCGAGTCACTCGAACGCGACCTTTCGCGCATACATCGGCAAGGCGCTCGACCTGCTCGAAGCGGACGGCAGTCAGCTCGCAACACTCACCGCGCACTCGATCGAGGCGGGCTACGTCAAGGTCGACGAGCTCTCCGACCTCACGTGCGAAGACTTCATCCGCGTCGGCACAGATCTGCCCGACCTTCACATCGATGCGCACGATTACGCCTCGCTCACGCCGCGCAGCGATCTCGCGACCAATATTTCGAACGAGCTCGACGGATACATGTGGAGTAACCGCGTCTACATCAGTCGCGGCCAGACAACGAAGCGCCTCGCGGCGACGCTGATCCACGAGGTCAACCACGTCATCAATCGCTCCGAGGTCGGCTACTACGATGACCTGCCGACGTCGGCGTTCATCCACGAATACAGATCGTTCTACGCCGAGGCGCAGTTCGATCCCGAGGAGTACGCGGGCGTCGATCTCGTCGACTACGTCGTCACGAACTACGAGCTCGACCGCTCGAAGATCTCCGCCGCCGTCCTCGCACAGCCGCTGACGCCAAAGCTGCTACCGACCGCCGCAGCGTGGCGCTCGCGCCGCGTGCAGGACGACGTCGAAGTCCCGCAGGACTGCTCGCCCTAACTCACTCGCAGCCGCTGAAGCTCGGGCACACGAGATCGAACGAACCGGTCAGCTTCACGTTGCCGCTGCCGGGCACGACCTTGCCCGATAGATCGACGGTGCCCGCGATGTGGTGCTTGTCGAACGCGGTGATGTCGACGGTGCCCTCGGGCGAGTCCATCGTCTTGCCGCCGTTGAAGTTCACCATCAGACCCGCGTCGCCCTTGACGCCCTTCTTGAAGATGTACTTCTTGGGACCGAACGGCATGCCGTCGACCTTGCCGCCACCGGGCAGGATCGAGAACTTGATGTCCGCGCCGTGGCAATTCACGGCGAAGCCGTCGACGCCCATCATGTTCTTGCGCTCGGCTTCCGTGAGCCAGTAGCTGACGTTCGTCGCAGGGCGACCGCCGAGCGTGGTCTGCTCGGCCTTCACGGCACCGGTCGCGGTGAGCTTGCAGTTACCCATCTCCTCGGGCGTCAGCGCCTTCTTCGGAGGAGGCGGGGCCGGCTTGCTCTCCGTCGGCGCTGTTCGCTCGGCCTCGGCCGGCGGCTTCTCCTTCTTGTAATCCTCATCGGGTTTACAGGCCACGAGGAGACACGCGACGACGGCGAGCTTGTGCATGGACCGACGATATCACTCGCGGCGTCGCTGGGGCGCACACCCGCGACATCGGCGCTCGCTAGCGGCTCTTCGCGCGCTTGCTCTTCTTGCGCCCCGGGCTCGTGCGCGGGCGATGCGACTTGGGCCAACCCTTCTTCATCTCACCGAGCGCCTCCTCGGAGACGGTCGAAGCAGCCTTGGAGCGGCTCGTGCCCGCTTTCTTGCGCTTGTTGATGTTAGCGACGAGCGAGTTCTTTTTGGGCGCCATGTATCGAACAGATACAAGGCGCGTACCGAACTCATTCGTCCTGCTTGCGGAACGAGGCGAGCGCGCCCAGCACCGCGAAGATGCCGGTCGCGAGCAGCACGTGCGTACCGAACACGGCCTTGAAGTGAAGCCGCTCGAGTGCGGGCTCTTCTTCGATGCCGTACATCACTGCGTACTTCACGCCGGCCCACGCGGCGATCGAGATGAGGCCGAGCAGCCCAGCGCAGATCGCGACCGCACGCGGGGTTCGCTTGAGCTTGAGCGCGATGATGCCGAGTAGCAGCAGCAGCGCCGCCGGGACGAACGCGAGGACCGCACCGCGGGATGCATCGGCGACGAGCTTCATGTCAGCGCGCGTCTCGAGAATGTCGGGTGGGATCTTCTTCGCCGCGAACGCGGGAATCTTCACGTCGAGCGCCATGTGGGTCCTGCGCAGACCAAAGGACAGATCGTAGGCAGACAGCTCGACCTTCACGGGACCGCGACCGAGCCCGATCATCGGCTGGAACACCGCGAGGACGCCGAGAATGCCTGCGAGCAGAATCAGATAGCGCGAGGCGGGCACGCTCTGCTCATAACACGGCTCGCCTGGCAGCGATCTGTGTCGCGGTTAGTCCGGTGTGGGGTCGAGCGTGGCCGCTTCCGCGAGGAATCCGGCGAACGCCTCGGGCGACTGGGCACCGCTCATCGCGAGCTTGCCGTCGGCAATGAAGAACGGCACGCCCTCGACGCCGAGCTCATGCGCGAGCTTCTCGTCCGCGATGACCTCGTCGTTGGCGTCGGTATCCATGAGGCGCAGGCGTAGCTCTTCGTTGTCGACGCCGGTGCTTGCGAGCGCTGCAAGGAGCGCAGTGCGATCGCCGACGTCGATACCGTCGGTGAAGTTCGCGCGGAAGCAGGCCTCGACGACCTTGCCCTGCAGCTCGGTGCCGCCCATCGCGTGCGAGATCCGGATCGCGCGGTGGGCGAGACGCGTGTTTGCGAGGCGCGTGCGGAGATCGAACTTGAACTCGATGCTCTCGACCTTGCCGAGCTCGGTCATGTGCGCGTGCATCGTGTCGAGCTCCTCCTTGGAGTGGCGCTTGCCGAGCCAGGCCTCGATCGGCACGCCTTCGCGCGGCAGGTCGGGCGCGAGCTCGAATGCATGCCAGGTGATTTCGACCGCGACTCCGGCCTTCTGGATCGCCACTTCGAGGCGACGCTTGCCGAGATAACACCAGGGACACGCGATATCGGACCAGATGTCGAGTTGCAGCACGGCCCATGTATTTACCGCAGATCGTGTAGCGTGGCAGCCGATGCTGGCAGTGCGGTTTGTAGGACGCGGCCTGTGGGTCGCTCTGATCCTGCTGCTGCACGCCATCCTCTGGTTCGGCGGCTGGCTCGGCCTGCTCCTGTCGTTCCGCGCTAAGGCGGCTCGCCAGCGCTGGTTTGGCACCCGGTTCGCGTCGCTGCTGATCGCGCTCGGCGCCACGTTCGTCAAGGTCGGCCAGATCATGTCCACGCGGCCGGACCTGTTCCCGCCGCACATCATCAAGGCGTTGACGCGCCTCCAAGATGACGTCGGCGCTTTTGCATGGCGCAAGGTCGAGCGGACGATCGTCGAGGAATTCGGCAAACCGTCGAACGAGCTGTTCGCGACGTTCGATCAGGTGCCGGTCGCATCGGCATCGGTCGCGCAGGTCCACCGCGCCACGTTGCACTCGGGCGAAGCGGTGGCGGTCAAGGTGCGGCGGCCGGGTCTCGACGACCTCGTTCGCTTCGATCTCGCGGTGATGAAGTTGTTCGCGCGCTTCGTGGCGCTCGTTCCGTCGCTGCGGCTGCTGGCGCCCGTCGAGAGCGTCGGTGAGTTCGGACGCGCGATTCATGCGCAGATCGATCTTCGCATCGAGGCCGAGAACAACCGCCGCTTCACCGCCGCGTTTGCCGATGATCCGGACGTGCGCTTTCCGCCGCTGTTCGCCGATCTGTGCAGCGCGCGTGTCCTCACGATGGCCTTCATCGACGGCACCAAGGTCCTCGACGCACCCGCCAAGGCCGGCGCCGATCCGACACGCCTCGCGAAGATCGGATTTCGCACGCTGCTGAAGATGGTGTTCGACGACGGCTTCGTGCACGCCGACCTCCATCCCGGCAACATCCTCGTCGACAAGGCGGGCCACGTCGTCATCCTCGACCTCGGCCTGATCTCCGAGCTCGACGAAGCCGCGCGGCGTGCGTTCGCCCAGTTCTTCGCCGGCTGGGCCGGTGGCGACGGGAAAGTCATGGCGCGGCTGATGTCCGAGCTGTCTCCGTCGTCGAAGGTCCGCGACTATCCGAAGTACGAGCAGGAAGTCACCGAGTTCGTCGGTCGCTATCACGGCAAGCCGCTCGGCGAGGTCCAGGTCTCGACGGTCGCGTTCGACATGATGAACATCCTGAGGCGTCACCGCGTGCGCGTGAATCCGGTCTACACCATGGCGAACGTCGCGATCGCTGTGACCGAAGGCATCGGCAAGCAGCTCGACCCGAGCCTCGACCTCGTGCAGGAGGCGCTGCCGTTCTTCATCTCTCTACGCCAGCAGGGCAAGCTCTGATCCATCCGCGTTAGAGTGCGGTGTGCGCCGCCTTCTGATCGTAGCTGTCGCTGCCTGTGGATCGTCGGGACCCGCGCCCGATCGCTCGGTCGAGGCACCTGGCCCGTACGCGGTAGGCACGGCACGGTTCGAGGTCAGCGGTGGCGGCCCCGCACCCTACGTGATGCAGGCCTGGTACCCGACCGACGCCGCGCCCGCACCGGTCGCGATCGAGCAGCTCGAAATTTCGCCGCGGCGCGAGACCTATGCCGGTCTGCTCGCCGCGGCAAGCACGTGCCCGACACGCACGCTCGATGTCGCGGTCGATGGCGCACCGCTCGCGGGTCCGTTTCCGTTCGTCGTGCTGTCGCACTGTCACTCGTGCACGCGGCTGTCGAATGCGACCACGGCGATCCGGCTTGCGAGCCACGGCTTTGTCGCGCTGTCGGTCGATCACCCCGGTGACACGCTGTGGGATCAGCTGGCCGGCAATGCGGGTGCGCTCGATGCGGAAGCGCTGCAGCGCCGCGTCGACGCGATCGAGGTCGCGATCGATGCGACGTCACCGATGCTCGCGGGTGCGGATCGAACGCGCATGGGCATCGCCGGTCACAGCTTCGGTGGTGTCACCGCCGGACGGGTCGCGCAGCTCGACGCGCGCATCCTCGCCGCCGCATCGCTCGCAGCACCGATGGAGAATCCGCTGATTCCTGGCGTGACGCTCGCGGCGATCGACAAGCCGCTGTGGTTCCTCGTCGCGCAGGAGGACAACTCGATCACCGAGTTCGGCAACAAGTTCATCCGCGATAACTACACGGCCGCGCCGAACGCAGCGTGGAAGATCGAGGTCGCGGATGCGGGCCACTGGAGCGTCTCGGATCTCGCGGGCCTCACCACGATGTTTGCGCCGGGCTGCGGTGCTGGAGTGCGCCAGACCGATGGCGCCGATTTCACCTATCTCGATCCCGCGACCGGCCGCGATCTCACCGCCGCGTACGTGACCGCCTTCTTCAAGGCGACGCTCGAGGACGATGCGGGCGCGCGTGCGTATGTCGACACCGCAGCATCGAGCGGCGTGACCGTCGAGCATCACGACTAACGCGCGCAGGCGCACTCGGACGATTACTTGAGGGGCTCGGGCTCGCTGTCCGCGTCAGCGTCAAGCTTGCTGTCGGCGGAGTCCGAATCGGGTGACATCGCGCCGACCCGGCCAAGGTCCGCGACCTTGCGACCGTCTCCGAAGTGCTTGCCGCCAGGTGGATCCTCGTCGACGAAGGACGTCTGATCCTCGACAAGCACGGAGTGCCCTTCCTTGTCCTGATTCGGGGTCGCAGCGTCGTGTTTGTTGTCAGGCATGACGTGGAGCGCAGCAAGAGGTGCGCCAGCGAGATAAAGTCCGAGGCCATGAGGCACTGGTGGATAGCGTGTGTGGTCGGTTGCGGTTCCGGTTCCGGATCGCCGCTGGTCCAGCCGGAGAAACCGGTGGTCGAGCTCGGTAGCGATGCGGCCCAGATCGAGAAGCTACTGCGGGTCGAGGTGACGAACGGTGGCCTGTGGTTCGCGGACGCCGACTGCGCGGCAAAGTTCTCCAAGCCCGGCGAGCTGAAACCGGCAATGTTCGGCGCATTCGCGACGTGCCTCGCGGGATTGCACCTTCAGACCAGCGCACGCGGAGACGCGCTTGGCGACGTGGAGGTCTATTCGTATGCGCCCGGCTTCGAAGTGGAAGCGCGCATCACGAGCGAGCTCGACGGACCACGC
>JAYVWH010000292.1:0-6740 GCA_043786265.1 Kofleriaceae bacterium
GCGAGACCGATCGAGGTGAGCGCGGCGCCGTCGAGCTGGCCGAGGCCCATCTTGCGGACGTAGTCGCGCTCGTCACCCTGCTGGCCACCCTCGTAGTACTTCAGGGTGACGCGACCGGCGGTCTTCTCCTTGATCTCGGCCTGCGCCTTCGCGAGGACCTCCATCCACGGGCTACCCGACGGCGCCAATGTCGCGAGCCGGATCTCGGTGTTTTCCGCGACAGCGGGTGCCGCGATCGCCATCGAGGCGAGCGTGACGAGGGACAGCAACTTGGTCGGTTTCATCATGGAGTGAGGTCCTTCGTACAGCGTAGTGATGTGCGCAACACTATTGGGGTTTCACAGTGGCTGCAACGCTAACCACGCGAAATCTCCGTCGAGACAGACGGCCGCGCCGCGCGGATATTCAGCCTACTCGAACAGATCTTTTTCGTGCGATAGGTACCGGCGCGCGCGACGGTGAGCGACCTCGTTCGCGAGGCGCTGCTCGGGCCAGATCGCGGGGTCAGTATTGAGGACCTTCACGAGCTCGTCGTGGAAGAACTTCTTGTCGTTGGTCTGCAGACCGACGCGGTAGGCCATCAGCGTTCGCGCGAGCAGGAACTTGTCGCCAGTGATGCGCAGCGCCTCCTGGAACTCGCGCTTGGCGAGGTCGGGGTCACCACCCATTGCTTTGCCCTTACCCGACGCGATCATGCCGAGCGCGACGTGCGGCAGCGCCGCGTGGGTCAGGTTCGCGGGCAAGCCGCTCTTGTCCATCTCGACCACGCGGTCGAGCATCGCCTGCACGGTGCCGAGATATCCGATCATCTCGACGTGCGTCAGGTTGTGATTGATCATCGAGCCAAGCGCGTTCGCCGCGAACAGCAGTGCAAAGCGCTTGTCCTTGCCGGTCTCCTTGAGCAGCTTCGCGACGACTTCCGGCGCCTCGAAGATCTCCTTCTGCCAGCGCTTGCCGAGCAACATCAGCGCGTAGTTGAGGCAGCGCGTGAACATGTGCGTGGCGCGGGCGTTGTGGTACTCGACCGCTGGACGGTCCTGGCGGAACTTCGCCTCCTCCCAGTCGTCCTCGACGAATGCGGTGCCGTACTGGCAGTAACCCTCGGCCAGCACCTTCTCGAGACGTGCGTGGGTGGCCGAGTTGCCGTAGCCGCTGACCCAGAATCCCTCGACGGTCTTGAGTGCGCCTGGGATGGCTTGTTTCGCCATCTCGAAGTCGGGCTCCTGCTGCAGGCTCGGCTGCGCCGCTGCGAGCAGCTGCGAGGTCGAGTTCAGCGCGATATCCAGCGGGCTACAGCCGGCGATGACGATCGTGAGCAAGAGAGTAAGCTGTCGCATTACGACGGACGCTAAGTCAGTAAAACCGCAGAGTCAAATGAGGGCCAGCCAATGTTCGCGTGGCGCGAGTCCACGGGCGGCACGCGCATCCCTGCCCCGAATGGGTCCCTTGCGGCCGTTGCAAGGTTCGGCTTTGCCGGGCCGCGCAGGCAGCGCCGAAGGCGGTGCGCAGGTAATTGCCTGGGCGGGTGATAGAGTCCGCCGGCGATGAGGGTGATGGCGCTCGCCGCGCTGCTGGTCCTGGGGTGCGACGCGCCGCGAGAAGCGCTGCCGCAACGCCGCGATCCAGGTGCACTCGTCGTCGCCAAGGCCGCCGATGTCAGCACGCTCGACCCCGCGCGCGCAACCGACAGCGAGTCGCTCGAAGTCATCGACATCCTCTACGAGGGGCTCGTCGGCTGGCGTGCGGGCACCACCGAGATCGAGCCACGCCTTGCCACCAGCTGGCAGGTCTCGCCAGACGGTCGCACATGGACGTTCAACCTTCGCGAGCACGTCAGGTTCCACGACGGCACGCCGATGAATGCGGAAGCGGTCGTGTTCTCGTTCGAGCGCCTGCTCGTCAAGGATCACCCGTACGCGATTGGCGAGGCCGGCAATTACTGGCGAAGCATGCTCGCCGACGTCGAGTCGGTGAAGGCGGTCGGTGCGAGCACGATCGAGATCCACCTCGGTCGCTCGTACACGCCGCTGCTCGGCAACCTCGCCAAGTACAATATCGTCTCGCCGACCGCCGTGAAGAAGTGGGGCCCTGCGTTCCCCGAGCATCCCGTTGGCACCGGCCCGTTCGTGTTCGAGGACTGGGCCAAGGGCAGCCGCGTGCTCGTGCGACGAAATCTCCTCTACTGGGGCGTCCCGGCGGTGCTCAACCAGATCGTGTTCCAGGTCGTTGGCGATGCACGGCAGCGCCTGATCAACCTCGAGTCGGGCTCGGTCGATCTCGCGACGGCGATCATTCCGGACGAGCAGCCGTTCGTCGAGCTGCACCCCGACCTCGTGCTGCATCACACGTCGGGTAACAACATCAGCTACCTCGCGCTCAACACCAAGCATCCGCCGTTCGATGATGTGCGCGTTCGTCGTGCCGCGAACTTCGCGGTCAACAAGGAGCCGATCGTCAAGCTCGGGTTCCAGGGGCGTGCCACCGCGGCCGACACACCGTTGCCACCGAGCATGTGGGCGTACCACTCGCCCGCGACGCAGTATCAGTACGATCCGGTCGCGGCGAAGCGCTTGCTCGCCGAGGCCGCGGCGGATGGCGCGTTCGATCCGAATCGCACGTATCGGCTGTACGCCCCCTCGACGCCGCGCCCGTATCTGCCGCAGCCAGAGCGCGTCGCGCGCTACATCCAGGCATCGCTCGCACAAGCGGGCATTCGCACGCGGCTCGTCCTCCAGCCGTACGCGGAGCACAAGGCGGCCGTGCAGCACGGCGAGCACGACCTCGGTGTATTCGGCTGGGTCGGCGATACCGGCGATCCGGATAACTTCCTGATGGTGCTGCTGTCGAGCAAGCAGGCCGAGGGCGAGGTCGCGCAGAACATCGCGTACTACCGCGACGCGGAGGTCGATCAGTGGCTGCTCGATGCACAGGGCGAATCTGACGAGCACAAGCGTGCGGAGCTCTACGCCCGGATCCAGGACAAGATCGCATCGGACGCGCCATGGGTCCCGCTCGCGCACAGCGAGATGGTCGTCGCCGGTCGAGCGGAGCTCGAGCACGTGGTGCTATCGCCGACGGGGCGGCCGATCTATCAGCTGATCCGCCGGCGCACGGAGGCGCGGTGACCGACGACGCGTCGAAACGGCCGCGCGCCGAGACCGAGACGCCACCGTCGGCAAGTCCCGGGTCTGCCGGGGCGCGCAGCGACGCGGATGCGGAGCGAAGTGTCATCGCAAGGGATGGCTCTGCCAGCCCGCGCAGCAGCGCCGAAGGCGGTGCGGAGTCGATCGAGCGGCTCTACACGCCGCTGTCCGTCACGCCGGTCCCGGGCAGCTCCACCGAGCGCAGGCCGACGCCGATCACCGGATCGATACAGCGCCTCTTGAGCGTCGGGCTGCGGCAGCCGCGGCTGACACCGCAGCAACCGCCGCAGCTACGCCTGCGCCTGCGTACCAAGCTCGTCGTCGCGATGGCCCTCGCCGCGCTCGTCCCGGTCGCGATCGTCGCGATGATCGCAACGGGGGTGATCCTGTCGAGCCTCGAGACGAGCTTGCGCTCCGACGCAGATCGCCAGCTCAACGTCGGACTTAACTTGATCCTGCGGTCCGTCGAGCGGCTCGGTGACGAGACCGTCCAGCTCTCGGAGAGCTCTGATCTCGCACTCGCCCTTGGCGCGACTCGCCGCGATCCGAGCGGCGAGGAGATCACCGATCCCGCGAACGTCACCTCCCTCGAGGCGTGGTTCGCGCGCGAGGCCGTGCACGTGCCGTCGTCGCGGCTGCAGATCCTCGATAGTGGCGGGGCGCTCGTGTTCGACCGCGTGATCGGCGGCGACGACGCCCGGTTCGCCGAGCTCGGTATCCTCGCGAACGACGCGCTCGTCAGCCTCGGTCAGTCATGGACCCGCAGTGTCACGCTCGTCGCGATCGGCGATCGCGTCGTGGTGCGTGCGGTGTCGCCCGTTGTCGATGCCGCGCTCACGCTACGCGGTGTGGCCGTGCTGTCGATGCCGCTCGACGGCGACTTTGCCGATAGCATCAAGGGCGCGTTGTCCGCCGACGTGCTCATCGGCGGTGGAACGATGGGCGCACTCGAAGGTACGTTCCGCTCGTCCCTGGGCCGGCGCGCCGATCCGGTGGTTCTGTCCGACAAGGACCGCAAGCGCGTGCTCGAAGGTCAGCGCGTGCTGCGGGAGCTCGCGATCAAGGTCGAGCGCTCGTCGGCTCGCGACTACACGATGGCGGCGACGGCGCTGCTCGATAACAAGGATCAACCTGTCGGCGTCGTCGCGGTGGCGGTCGATCGCAGCTCGCTCGCCGCGACGAAGGCGCTCGCGATTCGCTCGCTCGTGCTCGGTGGCCTCGGCGCGCTCGCCTTCGCACTCGTCCTCGCACTGTTCTGGTCGCGCCGGCTCGGTGCACCGATCGCCGAGCTACACCGCGGCGCGTTCGCCGTGTCGCGCGGCGATCTCGATCACCAGATCGACATTCCCGGCGGTGACGAGCTGACCGACCTCGCGCAGGCGTTCAACCAGATGACGTCGACGCTCAAGGACAACCAGGCCCGCCTCGCCGCCCGCATGAAGGAGATCGTCGCGCTCCACGATGCTGGTCGCGCCGTGTCCTCGGTGATCGATCTCGACCAGGTGTCACGCAAGATCGTCGACGCGGTCGCGCGTACGTTCGACGTTCAGCTCGCCGCGCTGTGGCTGGTGGACGGCACCACGTTGCGCGCCTCCGCCGCACGGGCACGGCGGCGCGACGTATCGACAAATCTTGCCACCGAGGAGGCGCTGACCAGCGCCGAGGCCATGCGCGGGATCGCGGAGCGCGTCCGCGATGGGCGTAAGCCGGTTCGGCTCGAGCGCGCCGTTTCTGATCCGACGCATGGGACCGCGGCTCGCGAGGCCGGGTTGCCCGGACCGTTCGTCGGTCTGCCGCTCGAACGCAAGAACCGGATCGTCGGCGTCCTGGCGGTATCGCGCGGTGAGGACGCGCGCGAGTTCTCCGACGCCGACCTCAATCTGCTCACGACGTTCGCCGATCAGGCGGGCGCCGCCGTCGAGAACGCCGTGCTCTATCAGCAGGTGCGCGGCGCGAGTGAGGAGCTCGAGAAGAAGGTCAAGCTACGCACCGCGGAGCTGACCGCGATCAACACCGAGCTCGGAAAGGCGCTCGCGGACCTGCGCGAGACCCAGGCGCAGCTCGTGCTGTCGGAGCGCATGGCCGGTCTTGGCTTGCTCGTCGCGGGCGTCGCGCACGAGATCAACTCGCCGAGCGCAGCGATCCGCGGCTCGATCGATGGGCTCGCGACGGCGCTCGGTCGCGTCGCCGGTCACGGCGTCGATCTCGTCCAGCGCGCGAGCAGCCCTGCGAGCGCGACGGCGATCACGAAGATCCTCGATCAGCTCGGACCGGCGCTCGCTGATCGCCCGCTGCCGACCGGCCTCACCGCACGCAAGACCGCGCGCGAGCTGGCACCGCTGCTCGAGGGCACGGGGGACGTTCAGCAGGTGGCGGCCGAGCTCGGCGATCTCGGCACCACTCCCGAGGAGGCCAAGCGCCTGGTCGCCGCGCTTGGAGTAGACCGGCCGCTGGCGCCGCGGGTGATCGCCGCGCTCACCGATCACGTCTACCTGCACCGTACGGCCTCGACCGTGCGCCACGCCGTCGCCCAGATCCAGCGCATCGTCGGTGCCCTCAAGAGCTATTCGCACCTCGACCAGCAGGCGACCCGCATCGAGGCGGATCTGCACGAAGGCCTCGAAACCACGCTGGTCCTCCTCCACCACACGCTGCGTGATATCGTCGTCGACAGGCGCTACGGCGTCCTTCCTCCGGTGCCAGTGTTCGTGGACGAGCTCAATCAGGTGTGGACGAACCTCATATCGAATGCGCAGCAGGCGCTCGCCGGTAAGGGCGCGATTGCGATCGAGACCCTGATGGATGGCGCCTGGGCAGTGGTTCGCGTGATCGACGATGGTCCCGGTGTCCCGGCTGAAGCCCTGCCGCGCATCTTCGAGCCGTTCTTCACGACCAAGCCCAAGGGCGAAGGCACGGGCCTGGGCCTCGGTATCTCGCGCCAGATCGTCGCCAAGCACGGCGGCGAGATGCGCTGCGAATCGGTCCCGGGGCGCACCGTGTTCGAGGTCCGCTTGCCCATCGAGGTCGCCGCGTGAGTCGCAAGGAAGTCATCGTCTGCGTCGACGACGAAGAAGGCGTGCTGCGCGTGCTGCGCGCTCAGCTCGGGGCGCGGTTCGGTCACGAGTGCCAGGTGCTGACCGCACGCTCGGGTGATGAGGCCGTCGCGCTGTTCGACGAGCTCTCGCGGGACAACGAAGCGATCGCCCTCGTGGTGGCCGATCAGATCATGCCCGGCATGAAGGGCGTCGAGCTGCTCGAGATCGTAAACCGCCGGTTCCCGACCACGATGAAGATCCTGCTGACCGGCCAGGCCGGTCTCGACGCAGTCGTCGAAGCGATCAATCGCGCGCACCTCAATCAGTACATCGGCAAGCCGTGGGACGAGACCGCGCTGCTGCTCGGCGTCGAGAACTTGCTGCGCCAGTACCGGCTCGTGCACGAGAACCAGCATCTGATCGCATCGCTGTCGTCGAAGAATCAGGCCCTGCTCGAGATGAACCGCGAGCTCGAGGCCAAGATCCACGAGCGCACTCACGAGCTCGCGGAGGCGAACACCCGGCTCGCGCAGCTCGCGGTCACCGACGGTCTCACGGGCCT
>JAYVWH010000293.1:0-6167 GCA_043786265.1 Kofleriaceae bacterium
CGCCTCGCTACGAAGCGTGACGGACAGGCCCTGACGGAACAGCGGGTGATCATCGACCACCAACAGTTTGGATATCAATCCCTCCACTCCCGACCAGTCCTCGAACTGCTTGCGAGTGAGCGCGAACGGCAGCGAGCCACTGGTGCCATTGGGCAGATCGATGCCATCGATCTCGCCCTCGGCAGCGTCGTTCTCAGAGAGGTGACACTTGATCGCCTCGGCACCCATCATCAGCTTCATCATCAGCACCGGGTGCTGGCGCGGATCGAAGCCGAGGTTCCGGGTGCATTCGGCAGCGAGCACTTCCGCGAGCGCGCGATCGAGATCGTCGCCGCCAAGGAAGTAGTCGCCGTCGCTGGCGAGGACTTCAAACACCTCGCCGTTGATGCGCAGGATCGACACGTCGAACGTGCCGCCGCCGAAATCGAACACGCAGATCAGCTGGTCCTGATTGCGACCAAAGCCGTACGCGAGCGCCGCCGCGGTCGGCTCGTTGATCAGGCGCATCACGTTGAGACCGGCGAGGCGGCCGGCTTCCTTCGTGGCCTGGCGCTGAGCGTCGGTGAAGTTCGCGGGCACGGTGACGACCGCGTCGCCGACGGACTCGCCGAGCTGACGCTCGCCGCAGCGCTTGAGGTGAAGCAGCACGTGCGAGCTGATCTCGGGCATCGTCATGCGGCGATCGCGCACGACGACGATCGGCTGCTGGTTCGGTCCCTCGGTGACCTTGTACCGAATGCCCGTGAGCGCGAGCTGCACGAGCGGTGCGCGGATGTTCTGACCGATGAACCGCTTCGCCGAGTGGATCACGTGCTGCGGCTCGGTGAGCCGGTAGCGCTTTGCGTCTTGCCCGATGACAACGCCGCCCGCAGACGGGAAGGCGACCACGCTGGGATGTACGCGCTCCGCCCGCTGGCCGAGGATGAACTCGACGCCGGTCGGGGTCGCGACAGCCGCGCACGAGTTCGTCGTACCTAAATCGATGCCGAGCGCGATGCCCACTGTGCCGCCAAAATATCCTATCTCGGGGTACCAGCGCTAACCCGTTGCCATCCGTTCCCGCGCCCACGGTGTCGCGGGGCGCCGAACTTGCGCTTCAGGTCGGGTTTTGGCCGGTCAGGTGCTTCGCGATGATACGGCGCTGGATCTGCCCGGTGCCCTCGAAGATGTCGTAGATCTTCGCGTCCCGGTACCACTTCTCCACCGGGTGGCCCGGCTCCAGGGCCTCCTCGCCGAGCAGCACCATCGCGCGGGTCGTGACCGCCTGGGCGGTGCGGGCGCCGTGGGCCTTGGACATCGACGCCTCCGCGACGTTCTCGAGGTGATGATCGGCGAGCCAAGCCGCGCGGTGGGTGAGCAGCCGCGACGAGGTGATCTCCATCGCCATCTCGGCGAGCTCGAACATGATGTGCTGGTGGCTCGCCATCGGGGTGCCGTGCAGCGAGCCACACTTGACGCGCTCTAGCAAGAACTCGTACGCGGCGCGCGCGATGCCGACGGCTTGCGAGCCGACGACGGGGCGCGTCGAATCGAGCATCTTCTTGGTGTCGGCGAGGCCGCCTGCTCCGGCGTCCTGCTGGCTGCCGAGCATCATGTCCTTGTGCACGCGCACGTCCTCGAAGTGGACCTGCGCGGTCTCGCTCGCGCGGATGCCGAGCTTCGTTTCTTTTTTGCCGGGAACGAGTCCGGGGGTGTCGCGGCCGACGATGAAGCCACGGACACCGGCGCGACCCGCGCGCTCGTCGGTCTGCGCCCACACGACATAGACAGCGGCGGACTGGCCGTTCGTGATCCACTGCTTGCTCCCGCGGATGATCCAGTGATCGCCGTCCGCGCGTGCCGTGGTCTTGAGGCCGGAGATATCGGAGCCGGTCGCCGGCTCGGACAGCGCCATTGCGGCGAGCTTTGTGTGGCCCTTGTCGTCGGGGCCCTTCATCAAGCGGCGGAACTCTTCCTTCTGCTCGTCGGTGCCCATGCGGGCGACGGGTGCGCAGGCCAGACCCGAGCCGCCGAGGGCGAGTGCGATGCCCGCGCAACCGTAGGCGAGCTCTTCGCTCGCGACGACCGACAGCCGCGCTTGCGTCTTCACCTTCTTCGGATCGGGATCATCCTCGGTGCCGGTCAGCTTCTTGCGACCGTCGAGCAACGTCGTCTGCGTCATGCCGAACGCTTGGGCCTGCTTCATCAGCTCCCACGGCATCGACTCTTCTTGGTCGTGCTTGATCGCGATCGGCCGGATCGACTGCTTCGCGAACGCGCCCATCATCTGACGGACGCCTTGCAAGAGCGGGTTGTCGTGAAAGAGGTCCATGACTAGAGCGCTCCCTTCTGCGCGAGGACGCGGCCGAGCCGTTCGTCGCCGTGCAGTGCTTCGAATGCGCGCGCGTCGCGCATCAGTTTCTCGACGGGATAATCGTTGACGAAGCCATAGCCGCCGAAGATCTGGACGGCATCGATCGTCGCCTTCGCGACCACGTCACCCGCGAGTACGCGGGCGCGGCTGGCGTACTCGAACGCGCGCGGGTGCTTGGTGTCGAGCGCCCATGCGGCGTAGAGCGCGAGGGTCTTCGCGGCGATCGCGCCGGTCTCGGCGTCATCGCGCAGGCGGATCACCGATTCGAACCGGCCGATCGGCTGGCCGAACTGCACGCGGTCCTTGGCGTACGCCTCGGCGTGCTCCATCGCGGCGGTCGCGACACCAGCCGCGCGTGCAGCGAGCGAGACGCGGGCCCAGGCGAGGATCTCCTCGCCGACCTTGGGATCGCGCGACAGCACGAAGTCGGCCGGCACATTGTGGCCATCGAGCTGGACGGTGGCCCACTTCGCGGCGCGCCAGCCCGACGGCGTGAGCGCCGTGCGTTGCAGCCCCGATGTTTCAAGTAGCGCGACGACACCCCCGGCAATCACGAGCACGTGGCTCGCCGTCGCGAGCGCGGGCACAGGGCCGATCTTGCCGGACAGGCGCAGCTCGCCGCCGCCGTCGCTGATCTCGAGCGTGCCGCGGCTGTCGTGCGCGAGTGCAGCGAGGCCACCGGACGCGAGCGATGCGAAGAGCGACGTCTTCGCCGCTGCGCTGCCCCAGCGTGCGACCGCGAGGGCGGGCTCGACGTTGGTCTCGAGCAGCGCGGCGAGTGCCGCACAACCGCGGCCGAGCTCGAAGCTACGCAGGGCGCGTGTGGCGTGGGAGAACTCGCCTTCGAGCATGCCGTCATTGGCGGCGGGCACCGCATCGACGAAGAAGCCGAGCTCGCCGGCGACGTGGGTGAAGCGGTCGGGCGGGGTGCCCGCGCGGTCGGCATCGGCAGACCACGCCCGCAGGTCGCGCTCTGCAAATTTGCGCACGGTCTCGACGATCAGCTGCTGATCATCATCGAGTGCAAAGTTCATGACCGGAGCTGTACCGCGGTTTGCGAAAACAGTCAGCTGCGACTGTAAATTGTTACACCCTGTCTTCGGGCAGCGGGTAAGGCGGCGCAATGGCGGTCGAAAACGCGTGTTGACCCGTTGTCATACGCTCGTTAACTTGTACGACATGAAAGTCATCCAGGCGCGGATCGACGCCGCAACCGAAAAGGCGCTGGCGCGGCTGCGGCGGCAGACCGGGATGACCGACTCGCAGCTGGTGCGAAAGGGGCTGGAGCTCGTCAGCCAAACCGCCCAGCCGATCACGACTCGTCGAGTTCGCGGAGTCGGTCGATTCGCTTCCGGTCGAAGCGATCTTGGCTCGAACAAGTCGCATCTCTCCGGCTTCGGTCGGTCGTGACGCCGGTCCTGCTCGACACCGGATGCATTGTCGCTCTCCTGGATCGAAGCGAGCGAAACCACGCTCGATGTGTCGAGGCAATCGCGGCCATCGAAGCGCCACTTGTTACGTGTGAAGCGGTCATCGCGGAGGCTTGCTACCTGTTGCGCGATGTCCACGGTGCTGCAGACGCCGTGCTCGATAACGTGGAGGCAGAGGTCTTCGAGATCCCGTTCCGGCTGTCCGGAGCGTCTCGAAGCATCCGGCAGCTTATGAAGAAGTACGCGCGAATTCCGATGGACCTCGCGGACGCATGCCTGGTCCATCTGGCCGACGAGCTCGAGACCGGCAAGATCCTGACCCTGGATTCCGATTTCGAAGTTTATCGGTGGCGGAAGGTGCGTCCCTTCGCGCTGCTGCTCGACTGAACTGCACGGTGGGGGGCGGCGAATCGTTGGTGGCTGAGGCGGACTTGAACCGCAGACCTTGGGCTTATATATTACTTGGTAACGTTCTTACAGGTACTTATGCATTGCAACTGAAACTGATAACTGACTGAATGTACTTGATAGTTGTCGCTGGTGAGCGCCAAGTATTTGTAATCAGGTCGGTGACTAATCGGTGACTAGTTTGCGCTACCATGAGCAGGGGTCCCCGGGACTAGGAGCACGGATGGTGAACAGGGCGAACATCACCGATTCATGGCTCAAGCGACACGCGGCGGACCCCGACAAGGGCAAGCCGCCCCTGTTCAGCTCGCCGGGCCTGGTCCAGGAACGATGGTGGGACGAGGGCAGCCCCGGCTTCGGGGTGGTTATCGGGAAGCGGTTCGCCACGTTCGTCGTGCAGCACCGCGTGAACGGCGATCAGCGCATGCATACGATCGGGCGCTGGATGCGCCCCATGGAGGACGGCCAGACGTGCACCGTCGAACGCGCGTGGAAGCGAGCGCGGGTGTTGCTCGGCGCGATGGCGAGTGGAGTCGATCCGGTTGCCGTCGAGCGCGCGGCCGAGGTGACGCTGCGCCAGGCGTTCGACGAGCACAAGAAGCGGCTCGAGAACAAGATGAAGGCCGGCAAGCGCTCGCAGGCCACGATCGACACCATCGACAAGACCATGGCCCGCCGCGAGGTCGCAGATCTGCTCGATCGTCCGCTCGCACAGCTCAATGACGGTTCGCTCGCCGAGCTGCACGAGCGCATCAAGAAGAACGTGCGGGCTCGCAAGGGCGCAAAGAACGAGAAGGGCGCGCCGGTCGCGAACCGCGTGATCTCGAACATCAGCGCGGCGTGGAACACGATGAACAAGAAGCTCGGCGGCAAGCTCGGCACTTGGAACCCTGCCAAGTCCGTCGACCGGGACACGCTGTTGCCGGGTACGCACGTGATCGTGACGGACCTCGCGGACTGGCACGAGCGCGTTCAGACGATGCGCAACCCGATCCAGCGCGATGGCCTGCTGTTCGCGCTGTTCACCGGGCTCCGTCACGAGGATGTGCGCACTGTGCGCTTCGACCACGTCGACGAGGACGAGAGCACCCTTCGGCTGCCGGATCCGAAGGGCGGGCCGGACGCGTCGTTCACGATCCCGCTGCCGGCGAAGTGTCTCGAGATCATCGAGCGTCGTCGCACGGACAACCCGAAGGACCTCGCGCGCAAGAGCGACGAGGAATGGGTGTTCCCTGGCGTGAACGGCAAGGGCGACGTCGGGCCGATCGGCGATCTACGGCAGCAGGTGCACGAGAAGATCGACGACGAGCGCTCGAAGCACTCGAGGTTCCCGGCCGAGGACGTTCACACGTTGCGGCGCACCTATACGAGCGTCGCTGATGACCTCAAGGTTCCCGAGCTCGTCCAGCACGTGCTCACCAACCACACGTTCGGCTCGCGCGACGTCCACTCGACGTACATCACGCATCACAGGGACACGCTCACGAAGTACCAGGACGAGATCGCGGCCGGGCTGCAGGCTCGCATCGACGGGACCCACAAGCCGGCCAAGCGGGGCAGGGCGAAGCTACGGGCGGTGTCGTAGCTCTCTGGTCGGGTCCATTCAGGCCACACGTCGGAGTCATGACCGACGCGATCCGCACCTCCCTCGGGCGCGGGGCCGACTTTTCTCCGGGGCTTCGAGGGAGCCCTGATCACGAACACGAAGACCGCCTCGCGCGGCCCACGAACACCGGACGCGAACGCAACGAAGCCGCGGAAGCGCGAGAAGGTCCCCTCGCGAAGCTCGAGAAGACGAGACGTTTGTGGAGGCGGAAAGCGAAGCACGCCGAGACGCCGAGCAGCGCATTCGCGATCGCGATCACGCGTTGCGGCTGATCGACTATCGAAACGCGCTGGCGCTTGTCGAGAGCGAGACGCGACGACTGCGCGACGGGCAACAGCCCGACGATTACAAGTGCACGTGCACGGACGAC
>JAYVWH010000294.1:0-2465 GCA_043786265.1 Kofleriaceae bacterium
CGTGCGATTTCTCGCCGAGCAAGCGAGCGTTGGCGACGAGATCGCGATGCACCTGCACGGCTGGACCTCGTTAGCCAAGGCCAGCGGCGTGGAGCCCAAGGCGAGCCCGTCATTTCTCACCGGCACGGACAAGGTGATCGAGTTCGAGGATGGCGACGGTGGTTTCGATACCGACCTCGATGCGTACGACGTACCGAGCTTGCGCGCGATGCTGCGAACATCGCGCGAGCGTATCGAGCTTAGCGGCCTCGTGGTGTCTCCGTCCTTTCGCTCCGGTGGATACATTTCGTCCCCGAACGTGCTCAGCGCGATCCGCGCCGAGGGGTATGCGATCGATTCATCTGCGATCGACTACCGCGAGCTCGCTGCAGCAGGTTTCCTCGCGTCCCGCGTCCATCAGGTCTGGTCGGACCTCGATGCGTCAGCGCAGCCGTTCGCGATACGTGACGATCTTCTCGAGCTGCCGATCGCGGCCGTGGCTGACTACACCACCACACAGCGAATCGGCGAGCTCCTCGATCACGCCGTTGCGCGCCTGCGCCAGTCACCAGACCGCGATGTCTTTGTTACCATTGCGTTCCATCAAGAAACGGCCGACGAGTTTGCCGGTCGCATTGGCGACGCGATCAGTGGCGTCCTGAAACGAAACGGTGCCGAACCGATGCTGTTCACGACCATCGAGAAGGCCGCGTACCTCGCGCGCAAACCAAATCAATGAGCGACGCGCTCATGCTACGCTTCCTCGGAATGCTGGGAGGTTCTCCATGATGTTCCGTGCCGCTGCGCTCATGACCGTTTTGTTGCTCGCTGTCCCCCGCCCCACACCGGCGGAGGCGTGCGGCATCAAGCTGACCGCGAAGACACCAGCGCCCAAGCGAATCGCGCGTGCCGCAAAGACGACGGGGCCGGAACGTCCGGTCGTCGCCGCGCGCTCGGAGCGCACACCGATCGCCGCCGGTCCCGCGCGCGTGCCGGCCCCCAGGGTCGTTGCTGCCCGCACAGCGGAGCCAGCAACGCGCCCGGCAGCACCGATTGATCGGACGCCGACGCCTGCCCCGGAGCCAGCACCGACTCCCCCCCCGGCTCCAAAGGTTGCAGCCGTCGAGACCAAGCCACCGCAGGAAGAGCCGGTCGCGAAGCCGGCACCCGCTGTACGGCCGCAGGCGTTCGCGGGATCAGAGGTCTACTTCGGTGTTGGCAACGCGACGATGACGCCCCAGGCGAAGAAATCGATCGACAAGACGGCGAGCTGGCTCAACGCGACCCCCGATGCGAGCATCGTCATCGAAGGTCACGCCGACACTTCGGGCGCCGCCGACGCCAACATGCAGCTCTCGCAGACGCGCGCCGAAGCGGTGCGCGATTACCTCGTCGCGGCCGGCATCGATGCGTCGCGGCTCGAGGTTGCTGCGCTGGGCAGCACCAAGCCGAAGTACGCGGCCGGTCACGACGGTCGCAACCGTCGTGTCGCCATCGTGAAGAAGTAACGCGCTACCCGACTACGCGTCGAGCCGGTAGAAACGGAAGAAGTAGTTCTCGATCGGAAGGATCTGGACCTTCTTCGAGAACCCCGCCTCGGACGCGTAGGCTTGGAGCTTGCTCGGTCGCATGACGGTACCCGTCTCGGCCGAGACCTTGCTGTCCTTGCCGTTCGGCAAGCACATGAGAATGCTCCAGCCGTACATCATGCGCTCGACCTCGTCGGCCTTGGTGCTGAACGCTTCGCCGACGCGCTCGTCGACGATGAGCACCGAGCCCTTGGTCCCGATCAAGCGCTTCATGGTCTTGAGTGCGGCGACTGGCTGCGAGAGGTCGTGGACCATCTCGAATGCCGTGACGAGATCGTAGTTGCCCGTCAGTGCCGGATCGTAGGCACTACGCGCGTAGAACTTGA
The DNA here is from genome assembly GCA_043786265.1 of Kofleriaceae bacterium. GTDB lineage: Bacteria > Myxococcota_A > Polyangia > Haliangiales > Haliangiaceae > JABFXX01. The sequence goes on from JAYVWH010000294.1 coordinate 1,895, forward strand.
CCCGATCGCCGACGCCGGCGGCCTTCGCGTTCGCCTTCGCGAGCTCGATCGAGGGCGCATCGATGTCATAGCCATCCACCTGGATGTTCGGGTAACCCTGGGCCATTGCGATGCTCGACCACCCAAGTCCGCAGCCGATATCGGCGACCCGCGCTGCAGGCGTCGCCTTGAGACGCGCATCGATGTCCTTGATCGCGGGGAGCCATTCCTTCCCGAGCTGGTGGAGGAATGTCGCACGGTTGAGCGCACCTTGGCCTTCCCGGGCATCGGCGCCATACGCCGACCACGGCACGCCCTTACCGCTGCGATACGCGTCGAGGATCAACGGCAACGGAGCTGTGGTCGAGACAACGAGGCGTGCAAGCGGCGCGAGGTAGTTCAGGTTGTCTTGGTCGACGAGGACCTCCTGAAGCGGCTTGGGTAAGCTGTACGCGCGCGCCTTCTCGTCGGCTTTTTCGTCCTTGACCGTCAGGATGCCGGCAACCGTCTGGTGCTCGAGCCACTCGCGAATGTAACGCTCGTTGGTCTTCGTGCTCTGAGAGAGCTCGGTCGACGTTTGGTCGGACTTCTT
>JAYVWH010000295.1:0-2844 GCA_043786265.1 Kofleriaceae bacterium
GGATCCTGCAGCGTCGCTTCGAGCGCGGTCACCTTCTGCTCGGCGGCGGCGATCACGTCCTCGATGCTCGCGAGCTCGGCCTTCTCCTTGAATGTCAGCTTGCGCGGCTTGATCGTTGGGGCACGCGTCGGTGGCGCAGTGGCCGGCGCGCCTTTCACCGCCGCGGGCGAGCCCGCCTTGGGGCGCCGCTCGACATAGAACGAGTAGCTACCCTCGTAGAACGTGACGTCACCGTCGCCTTCGAACGCGAGGATGCCGGTCGCGACGCGATCGAGAAACCAGCGATCGTGCGAGACGATCAGCGCGCAGCCGGCGAAGTCGATCAGGCCCTGCTCGAGCGCACCCAGCGTTGGCAGATCGAGATCGTTCGTCGGCTCGTCGAGAACGAGCAGGTTGCCGCCGCGGCGAAGCAGGCGCGCGAGCTGCACACGATTGCGCTCACCACCCGAAAGCTGGCCGATCTTCGTGTCGACGACGTCGTCGGGAAACGCGAGCATGCGGAGAAAGCTGCGCACGTGGACGCGACCCGACGCAGCGAGATCCACGAAGTCGTAACCGTCGCCGACCTCCTCCATCACCGTGAGCTCGTCGCGTAGCTCGGTCCGGCCTTGCTCGAAGTACGCGGGCTTGGTGTTGACGCCGACCGTCACCTTGCCGGTGTCGGGCGGCTCGAGGCCGAGGATCGTCTTGATCAGCGTGGTCTTGCCCGCGCCGTTCGGACCGACGATACCGATGCGATCGCCGGGCTTCATCACGAGTGTCAGATCCTTGAACAGCTGCTTGCCGCCGAGGCTGCGCGACACGCGTGCGAGCTCCACGATCGTGCCGCCGAGGCGCGGGCCCGACGGCAGCTCGAGCGACATCGTCGGACCGCGCTGCTCGTCGACCGTCGGCGCCGATGCGACCGCTGCATCGAAGCGATCGATGCGCGCCTTCGCCTTGACCGAGCGCGCCTGTGGAGCGCGACGAATCCAGTCGATCTCGCGGCGGACGAACGAGCTGCGCTGATACTCGGACTCGGCCTCGATCGAGAGGCGCTCGGCCTGTGCGAACAGGAAGTCCTCGTAGTTGCCCTCGTAGCCGTAGGCCTTGCCGCGATCGATCTCGACGATGCGCGTCGCAACGCGATCGAGGAAGTAGCGATCGTGCGTGACAACGATCAACGCGCCCTGCCAACCGGCAAGCCGTGTCTCGAGCCACTCGATCGTGCGCGCGTCGAGGTGGTTGGTCGGCTCGTCGAGCGCGAGGACGTCCGGTTTACCGAGCAACGCATGTGCGAGCGCAACGCGCCGCCGCTCGCCGATCGAGAGCTCGCCCACGATTCGCTCGAGGCCGGGTAGTCGCAGTGCGGCCGCGACGATCTGGATCTCGTGATCGGGGACCTCATCTCGCGCAAGCACGCGACCGATCGCGGCGGCGAGCGGGAGCTCCGGCTCCTGGGCGACGTACTCGACAGCGAGGCCGCGACGCCACGTGATCAGGCCCTGGTCCGGCGTCAGAGCGGGGTCCTGCTCGCCTCCGCTCGCGCCGTGCACCATCATCTTGAGCAGCGTCGACTTGCCGGCTCCGTTGGCGCCGATCAGTCCGATCCGATCGCGGTCGTGCACCGCAAACGAAGCACCTGCGAGCACCCGGCGAGTGCCGAAGTGCTTGTGGAGGTCCTGAACGGTGACGACGGCCGACACGGGGCGGGACCATATCTCTTCGAAATCGCTAGGGGAAGCTCCGTACCTCACCCTGTCAGCAGCTACTGTTGCCGATCGCTGCGTAGCTACGCCAGCAAAGTGTCGATCACCGCGAGCAGGCCCGCACGATCGAACGACTTTTTGGTGGATCCACCGGTCCTGGTGTTCGTGGGTCCTCACCATCTCGGCCGTCGTCGTGTTCATAACGAGTCCTCCACCCACCCTCCTTGCATCGACAGTGCCTGACTCGTGGAGGAATTTCCGATCCGACGCTATGTTTGCGCACGATCATGCGTAGCTCTCCCCTGCTCTCCCCGTGGCCCGGCCCCTTCGGTGGCGTGCCTCCCTTCGACAAGATCAAGAACAAGGACTTCGCAGCCGCACTCGACGCCGGCATGGAGCAAACCCGCAAGGAGATCGCTGCGCTCGCGAATGCGAAAGCACCGGCGACATTCGAAAACACGATCGCGGCGTACGAGGATGCGGGTCGCGCGTTTGGCCGCGTCGCGGGCGTGTTTGGCACGTTCACCGCAACGATGAACGACAAGCACATGCAGGCGATCGAGATGGCCATGGCGCCGAAACTCTCCGCATTCTCCGACGAGATCACGCAGAACACAGCGCTATTCGCGCGGATCAAGGCGGTCCACGATGGTCGCGCGAAGGCCACGTTGACGCCCGAGCAGCTGCGCCTCGTCGAGATGCACTACACGAGCTTCGCGCGCCGCGGCGCTGCACTCGGCAAGGCCGACAAGAAGCGGCTCGCGAAGATCAACCAGCAGCTCGCGTCACTGTTCACCAAGTTCTCGCAGAACCAGCTCGCCGATGAGGAAACGCAGACGTTCGCGCTGACGTCGGAGGACCAGCTCGGCGGACTACCCGAGTCGCTGCGCGCCGCGATGAAGCAGACCGCGACCGCACGCAAGCACAAGGGCTGGCTCGTCGCGAACACGCGCTCGTCGGCGGAGCCGTTCCTTGTCTATGCGACGCGCCGCGAGCTGCGCGAGAACGTCTGGCGGATGTGGGTCAGCCGCGGTGACAACCCAGGCAAACGCGACAACAAACCGATCATCACGAAGATCCTCGCGCTGCGCGCCGAGCGCGCGAAGTTGCTCGGCTTCAAGAGCCACGCGCACTGGATCATCGACGACAACATGGC
>JAYVWH010000296.1:0-3391 GCA_043786265.1 Kofleriaceae bacterium
GTACTCGAAGAAGTTCCGTAGGTTCATCTTCGGCGGCGGGACCAGGCCTTTGTCCTTGGTCTTGAGCCCGTTGTAAAAGCTCAGGCAGCCGACGGCGACGAACGCCAGGACGACCATCGTGATGAGCACGTGAGTCAGGGTCCAACCCGACTCCGCGAACATCATCCATTGCCACTTACGGCCAAGGGCGCTCTTCGCGCTGTCGTTGGCGTGATGCCACCACGAGAAGCGGTTCAGGAAGTCGAACCATGTTCCGTGTTCACCCATGGTGATTGCTCTCTTCCGGCTCCGGGCGCATGCCCGCGTACGCAGTGTCGATGACGATGGAGATGATGAAGATCGAGTAGCCGACCGTGAATGCGATCGGATCGATCGGGAGGAAGAAGATGGCGAGAGCGACGGCGACCATCAGGCCGACCATCTTGGGCATCATGAGCAGCGGCGCAGCGCCAGTGCGGCCCTCGGCGGCATCCGCGGTCCACTTGGTGACGAGCCGGCGCAGGACGTTGAAGTTGAGGCAGGTGAGCGCGACGCCGACCGCGACGCCGAGCGCGATCGGGCGCGCCTGGGTCAGCGCGGCGGCAATCACGAGGACGCCACCGATCGCGTAGTTGATCCGCTCGATGCGCAGGATCGACGGGCTAGACACGACGGGGCTCCGTCCCGTTCTCGCCAAGACTGCCGAGCTCGTGGACTTCCTCCGCGGCGGCGACGTCGGCGCGGCTGACGGCGCGGACCACGCCACGGAAGCCAGCGGCGAGGCCTAACACCATCCACAGCAGCAGCATCCACGGCGTGGTGCCGAGCCACTTGTCGAGGTAGTAGCCGACCAGGAGGGCGATGCCGACAGACAGGCCGAGCTCGAGCCCGACCGAGCTCGCGGACAGCGCGTTATAGGCGCGCTTGCCGGTGCGTGCGGCCGGGTCGATTCCCTTCGTGATCATCGGCTTGGCCACGTCGCTTCGATGCCCCGCTTCGGGCTTCGAATCCTGCGACATTTCGCCACGATGGGCAGACGGGACCGCCATGAACGGGGCCCTGGTACCACGCGAAAAATCCAGCGTCAATCGCCAGCCCGGGCTTTGCCGGGGCGCTCGGCCCCGTCGGAGATCAGCTGCCGAAACTGGTCTTTGCGGCTGCGATCACGGCGTCAACGTCCTCGTCGGTGTGCGCCAGTGACACGAACATCGCTTCGTACTGGGCCGGGGGCAGGAACACCCCGCGCTCCCGCATGTTGCGGAAGAACGCGCCGAACGCCTTGGTGTCCGATGTCTTCGCCGTGGCGTAGTCCGTGACCGGCCCCGCCGTGAAGAACATCGTGACCATGGAGCCGAGCCGGTTGACCGTCACGGGAACACCCGCGGCGCCGGCCGCGGCGGCCAGGCCATCGCCGAGCCGCTTGCCGAGCAGCTCGAGACGCTCGTAGTTGCCGGGGCGACCAAGGATCTCGATGCACTTGAGCCCGGCAGCCATCGCGACCGGGTTCCCGCTCAGCGTGCCCGCTTGATAGACCGGGCCCAGCGGCGCCAGCTTCTCCATGATGTCGCGGCGGCCGCCGAACACCGCGGCGGGAAGGCCACCGCCGACGATCTTGCCGAGGCACGTGAGGTCGGGCGTGATGCCGTAGAGCGCTTGCGCGCCGCCGTATGCCGCGCGAAAGCCGCTGATCACTTCGTCGAAGATGAGCAGCGCGCCGTGCTTCTTCGTGATGTCGCGCAGGCCCTGGAGATAGCCGGGCTGCGGCAGAACGAGGCCCATGTTGCCGGCGATCGGCTCGATGATGATCGCGGCGACCTGGCCGTCGTTGGCAGCGAACATCGCCTCGACCGCCGCGAGATCGTTGTACGGCACGACGAGCGTGTCGCGCGCGGCGCCGTCTGGGACACCGGCCGAGCCAGGGATGCCGAGCGTGGCGACGCCGGATCCGGCGGCGACGAGGAATGCATCCGCGTGACCGTGATAGCCGCCGTCGGTCTTCACGACTTTGTCGCGGCCGGTGAAGCCACGCGCGAGTCGCAGCGCGGTCATCGTGGCTTCCGTGCCCGACGACACGGCGCGCACCATCTCCATCGATGGATACACATCGCGGATCTTCTCGGCGAACCGAACTTCGATTTCGGTCGGTGCACCGAACGTCGTGCCCTGGCTCATTGCCTCCGCGATCGCGTCGAGGATGTCCTGGTGGCTGTGGCCGAGGATCAGCGGACCCCAGCTGCCGATCAGATCGATGTATCGGTTGCCGTCGACATCGAAGATGTACGCGCCGTCGCCGTGTGCGACGAACACCGGATCTGCGCCGACCGAGCGACACGCACGCACCGGCGAGTTGACGCCACCGGGAATCACTCGCTTGGCGCGCTCGAAGATGGCCTGACTGCGCTGGATCGACATGGCGGCAGGTTAGCGCGATTGGTCGGTCTTGTAGCGCGTCATGTCGACGCCGCGATCGCCGCAACCGCGGCCGCGCGCGGCCCGACCCGGGCAGCCATTACTCGGCGCCGTCGTCCTTGTCGTCCTCGGGCTCGTCGTCGCCGCCCTCGTCATCATCCTCGTCCTCGGCCTCATCGCCGTCCATGAGCTCGGTCGGCACCGTGTCGGTGTCCTCGATTGCTTCGATCGGCGCCGCCTCGGCGATACCGCTCTCCTCGCCCGGCTCAGCGAGCCGCTCGATCGCAGCCACGTGCTCGCCATCGTCGAGGCGCATAACGCGCACGCCCTGGGTCGCGCGACCCTGGACCTTGACGTCGTTGACGCGGATGCGGATCAGTTTGCCGCGATCCGAGATCAGGATCAGGTGATCGTCGTCGCCGGCGATGCGTACGCCGGACACCAGGCCGTTGCGGGCCGTGGTCTTGATCGTGATCACGCCCTTACCACCGCGGTTCTTGACCGGGTAGTCGCTGACCGCCGTGCGCTTGCCGTACCCGCGCTCGCACACCGTGATGAGCGTGGCGTTGGCATCGCGACCGAACGTCACCATGCTCACGAGGCGATCGCCTTCGCGCAGCGTGATGCCGCGAACGCCCGCGGCGTTGCGACCCATGACGCGGACCTTGTCCTCCTGGAACCGGACCGCGTAGCCCTTGGCCGAGGTCAGCAGCACGTCGTCGGCCTTCGTCACGAGGGCGGCACCGACGAGGCGGTCTCCGTCCTCGATCGTGATCGCCTTGATGCCGGTCTGGCGAACGTTCTCGAACGCGGCGAGCTCGGTCTTCTTGACCGTGCCCGACTGCGTCGCGAAGAAGACGCTCGTTGCCTCGTTGAACTCTTTGAACGGGAGCATCGCAACGACCTGCTCGCCGTCTTGCAGATCGAGCACGTTGACGACGGCGCGACCCTTCGCGGTGCGCGCGCCCTCGGGCAGCTCGAACACCTTCTTGTAGTAGACGCG
>JAYVWH010000297.1:0-2683 GCA_043786265.1 Kofleriaceae bacterium
TGCCAGGCTGTAACCACCGGCGGTACCGTTGACGCTGCGGCTGTAGTGTCTGGGGTGAAGCGTCGCACTCTGGCAGGTACGTTCTGCTCTCGGTGGCCCTCGACCCGACCCGCGTGAAGGACACCTGGCTCGCGACGGCCGCGTGCGCCGTCGGGGAGGATGGTTGCGAGCGTTTTAACCTTCTGGCGGTACAGACGTTCGTCCGGCGCGATCTGAAGGCGGCTATGGCTAGTAGCGTCGACCTGTGAGGCAGCCGATACCGCCGAGCTGCAGGATGAGCTGGGCCTCCACGGGTCCGCGCTCCGCGTAGAACAAGTCGACGTCGACGGTCATACCTGCGTCGAGGCCAAGGTCGTCGATCGCGAACGTGCGCGAGTCCACCACGTGGACGCCTCCCAGATCGATCGCCAGGCGGCGGTTGACGAACAGCCACGCGTCGTCATCGCTCGACAACATCAAGGTCTGCCCGGGCTCGACAACGAAACGGCCCCGCGTCAGTGCAGTGAACAGGTAATTGTGCGCCATCGGGTCCGTCGCGAATCCCAAGCCATCGAGCGGGAAGAACGCCGCGGAGCCATAGCTGTCACCGGTGCGCTCGAGCACGTCGTCGACCCGCTTGTTCTCGGGTCGGTCGCGGTACCAGTCGAGAAAACTCGACGCGGAGTTGATCGAAGGGTGCGTGCCTGATTGATCGAACGAGGGGAGGCCATCATCACCGAGCTGGACCGCCACGATGTTCGGATCGAGGACCGCGTTCACGAACCCGAAGTCCGGGTGCGAGTCGAGAAAGTCGCGATAGATGATTGGCAGGCGCTGGCAGTCGCCCGTTACGTTGTCGTCGCCAAAACCGATGCGCCCGCACCCAGCCATCACGACCAGCGCCAAGGTGCCGCGGCGAGCATCTGCGGCGGCGACGGTCGCTGCAACGCCGTTCATATGCCGAGCCTTGCTCAATCGAGCAAGGCTCGCAGTGCATCTCCCGTTACGACGTCGGTCGGAGTCGGCGGCAGGCGCTTTGCGATCAGCGCGACCAGCGCGCCGACGATGCGAGTCTTGACCCGGCTGTGCGCCATTCCGGGATAGTGATCGAGCAGCTGATCGAGTGCTTCTTTCGGCGTGGCCGCGGTCAACGTCGCGAGCACGAGGTAGCCGCTCTCGGCTGCGGTCAGCATGAGGTCGATCGATTCACGGTCCCGCAGCTCGTCGATCGTGACGACGTGTCGGGCCTGCGTGCGATCGATCAGCTCGAACAGTGCAGCGAGCGTGCTCGTCTTGCCGTGGCCGTGTGGCGAGGTGATCAGAACGAGCCCACGCTCGCGAGTGACCACCGTCGCGACATCGGCGGGGAGGCCGAGCACCTCGAGCGAGCGAGCATTCTTGTCGAGCGGGATGGCGGGCCCGCGTTCGAGCGCGATGATCCCCGACGCATCGCGCGTACTTGCCGACAGTTCCTCGTCGGGAATTGACACATCGATGCGCAGCCCGCGCTTCGCGCCACTAGACTTGTTATGGATCTCGCCAGAGACCGGTTGCTGGCCGCTGGGCTTTGGCGGCTCGGTGGAGATCGACGCGTGCTGGCCCACATTGGACACGTCGATGCGAAGTGGATTGGTCACGGGTGGGCGGGGCTCGCGATCGAACGGCTGCCAGCCCGCTCTGCCGAGATCGAGATCGAGGCCAGGCGGCCCCTGTGGTCCGACGCTCGGCGCTTTCGTGCGCGTCGAAGTGGGCGGCAACGAATCGATGTCGATGGGGCCGACGCTCCGCGCCTTGGTGCGCGCGGGTGTAGCGAGAGAAGTCGCGTCCACGGGTGGCGGCGCGGCAACCGGCGCCGGGTGCTTCGCGGGACCGACCAGCTCGAACCGGCGCGGCTCGGTGCGCGTGCGCGACGGCCGTGGTAGCTCGTCGGCCGGCTTCGGCGCTGCAGGCGGCGCGCTTGGCTGCGCACGCGGTCGAGGAAGCTCCTCGAGGGCCTTTCCAGGTTCTGACGGCGCGCGGGTTCGAGGAAGCTCGTCGAAACCTTTCCCCGGTCCTGACGACGTAATCGACGACGTGGGCGGCGAGCTGCGTCCCTTGGTACGCGGCGCCGTGCTCGTGGCCTTGGCGCGGACCTTCATGCGCGGGCCGGGCGCTTTCTCGATCGCGACCGCCTGGAGCCGCACCGTGACCGTGTCGGCCTTGCGCTCGATCACGACGACCACATCGCGCGTGCCGATCGCGAGCTGGGTCGGCGTGGCTTGGTTCTCGTCCGCAATCAGCGCCTCGAGTGGCGTACCCCGCACCAGTGCCGCGAGCTGCTCGGAGCCGAGTGGGCGGCCGGTGACGTTCATGACGCCCTTCGCCGTCCGCATCGTGATCGGCTTGTCGACGCAGAACACGAGCTCGGTCACGCCTGGCCGATCCAGGTACGTCACGAGCTGATCGAGCTGCTTGGCCACCACCACATACTGTATCCCAGGACCTAGAGGGCTACACGACGAAGGCCCAACGCGGCATGCACAGCGTTCATAGCGAAGGCCTCAGCATTTTCGCTGAGGTCTCTGGAGGAGCCACCCCGGTTTGAACGGAGGAATCTGACACGTGGCCGAGGCCTATGCGCCACATCCAACCGGGCATCTCACGCCTCGGTGACCTCGAGAATATCCGTCGCATTCCAACCCGGCGCCTCTTCCGCGTACTCGCG
>JAYVWH010000298.1:0-3634 GCA_043786265.1 Kofleriaceae bacterium
CCGGTTGGACGACGGCCAAGATGGCGAATGACATCTGCGATCGAGGTCGAACGAGCGACAATGGGCGCGAGGAACTCTCGCGTGTATTTGGTGCGACGCATCGAAGAGATCGTACGCGCGCGGTCTGACGATTCGTCGACGCTAACCACCGGACCCTTTTGCTTGGATTGCCGCTTCGCCGTCGCGATACGACGGGTACTTCAGCTCGATGCCGAGCTCGCGCTTCATCTTCGCGTTCCTGTATCTGCGATTGCGATGCGACTTGCCGCTTCCATCTGCGGTCGGTACGGCGGCATCGGCGCACCCATGTGCTACGCACTCAACTCCGATGCTCGCGCTGGTCGCGACCCTTTGCAGATGCAGTGCGCGTCCCTCTGCGAGCACGCCGGGCTCGTATCGGCGAGACCAGACCGTAGTATTTTTAACGGATGCAGACCATCCATTGCGCACGCTGCGGCGAGATGATCGTTCGCCCGCCTCCTGGTGAGGACCAGCGGTGCAGTCGATGCATCGCGCAGGAGATCGCCGCGGCCGCCTACGAGGCCGACGGACGCCTGACCTGCATCCGATGCGGCATGCGCAAACCACTCTCCGATGTCGACGATGTCGGACCGGGATACCGCTGTCACGTGTGCACCGCGGAGCTACAGCGAGGAGGGACGGAACCGACCCCCGAATCGGGATCTTGATGCGGTCTGTAGCGTTTCGTACGATAGCCACATGGTGCGCCGTGACGACGACGACGGGAATGTCCCGGAGCTGTCACGCTGTGCTTCTCCAGCGGGTGCAAGTCCCGTCCCGGTAGGCGTCGGAGCGCCGGGTAGCAGGTCGCCGGAGTCGGGGGAGACCCCGAGGGCCGAAGCGCGACGTCAAGAGCCCCGCAAGGGGAGGCAAGGACGCGGGCCGCAACATGAAGTGAAGCTTGCAGCCTCGACAGATAAACAATCGGGAAGCCGAGCCGCTCATGTCACGGCGAAGGCGACCTCCACGACGAGACAATCCGAAGCGAACGTCGTGGGTTCCCGCGGGGTAGGGAGCGCAGCACGCGTCCAAGGAGAAGCACGGAACACGGGAGATCCGTCTGCACGGTCCAAATCAGGGCAACGCGACTCGACCAGGCCGAGTGCCAAAGCGATAGCGGTGCAGCGGAAGTCCGAGGGGATCGTAGTACCGATGAGGATGGCGCCGCAGAACGCCGTCGGAGGGAAGGGTCCCTGGGGTGGTCATGACGACGGAAGCCGCGAACACAAGGGCATGGTTGCAATGGGCGAAGCGGGTGTACCCGCCAGCTCGCAACCCAACTCCCCCGACCGGCGAAAATCGGTCGACAACGTGGAGCGGCTACAACGGCGTCTAGGGGCAGCGGCCAAGCGAGACGGAGGAAGGCGATTTCACGCGCTGTATGATCGCATCTGGAGGGGTGATGTCCTCCAGGAGGCGTGGAATCGAGTGAAGCGGAACAAGGGTGCCGCGGGCGTCGATGCTCAGACGATCGACGGCATCCGAGCGTTAGGCGAAGAGTCGTTCTTGAACGATCTCTCGAAGGCGCTCCGCGCAGGAAGGTACCGACCGCAAGCGGTGCGGCGGCACTGGATCCCGAAAGCAGATGGAGGACGACGACCGCTGGGAATTCCGACGGTGCGTGATCGCGTGGTGCAGACGGCGGCGAAGCTGATCTTGGAGCCGATCTTCGAGACCGACTTCAAGGACTGCTCGTATGGCTTTCGGCCCGGTCGCTCGGCGACGCAGGCGCTCGAAGCTCTTCGTCTGCGCGGCTCCGGAGGCAAGGGCAACCATGTCTTCGACGCCGACATCCGTGACTTCTTCGGGAGCCTCGATCGCGAGGTGCTGATGAAGCGCGTGAAGCTGCGTGTGAGTGACCGTCGGGTGCTGAGCTTGATCTGGCAGTGGCTCGAAGCGGGTGTGATGGAAGATGGACACGAGACCAAGATGCTCAGCGGGACTCCGCAGGGCGGCGTGATCTCGCCTCTCCTTTCGAACATCTACCTGTCGTTTCTCGACGAGCAGTGGACGAAGAAGTGCGCCCACGTGGCCACGCTGGTGCGCTACTGCGACGACTTCGTGATCGTTTGCAACACGAAGCAGGACGTCGATGAGGCGGAGCGTCGCGTGAAGATGATCTTCCAGCGACTGCGCTTGGATCTACATCCAGACAAGACGAGGAAGCTCGATCTGAGTGGAGGCAAGCAAGGCTTCGACTTCCTCGGGTGTCATCTGCACAAACGCATGTCGGGTCGGCTCTGGGAGAACGAACGCAAGCGCGTCTGTTTTCTTCAGCGCTGGCCGTCGACGACGAGCGTGAAGCGGGTGAAGCAGCGCGTGAAAGAGCTGGCTCCAAACAGCGCGTGTCACCGTGATCTGCGCGAGACGATCGCGAAGATCAATCCGGTGCTGCGTGGCTGGGGTGGTTACTTCGCGACCGGCAATGCCTCGGCGAAATTCAACCAGGTCGACAGCTACGTCTGGGCTCGGCTACGCAAATTGATGCGTCGTCGAAAAGGGCGGCATCTGCGACCCGGCGAAATGGGCCGCTGGACACGACACGCCCACCGCACGACGCCGGGTGCGGTCCCGAAGATCGCGGGTCAGGGCTTCTTCGCGTCCTTCTTGGCTTGCTCGAGTGCTTCGGCCGCGTGCTTGGCGACATTGGGCTCCTTGTCCTTAGCGAGCTTCGTCGCGAGGGGTGTGAACGACGGGTCGCCCGAAACCAGCACCGCGTCGATTGCGTTGTCTCGCGCCATGTAACCGAGCTTCGCGTTGGTCGCGACTTTCGCCGCGACCTTGGCGCCTGCCGCCTTGTCGACCGTGACGTCCTTGCGCCGCAGGAAGTCACCGAGCGCCCAGGTCGCGTAATAGAGGTAGCCATCCGCGTCGCCGCGCTTGTCGATCGAGGCGAGCAGATCCTTGTATTCAGCCTCGCCGCCGAGCTGGGCCAAGATCCGGACGCTCGGCCCGGCCCACGCATCATCGGCGCTTTCGCTCTGGGCCTTCAACCAGGTCTTGCCCCAGTTGAGGTTGGCGCCCGTCGCCTTGGCCAGCGAGTCGCGAACGCTCTGCCGGACGTCCTTCGCATCCGCAGCGTTCTCCGCGACCGCGCGTAGCGCTTCGAACACCTTCGGGTCGTTGTACGCCTCGGGATCTAGCAGACGGATCAACTCGGCGCGGCCGGCCGGAAGCTTGTAATTCGCGTCGGCGATGAACGCGGCGATCGGGGGACGATTGGCGGGAACCTTGGCGAACCGGACCAGGACGTCGGCGATCTGCGCCGCGGTGTATCCGTTGTCGGTCTCGGTTCCAAAACCCGGTTCGGCCTTGAGCGCGGCGAGCACTCGATCGGCCAGCTTCGGATCGGCCACCGACGCATCGTCGATCAAGGACTGCGTCCACAGGATGTGAGCGCCAGCATTTCGAACCTGCCACGCCGATGGCTCTTCCATCCAGTTGAGGAAGGTCGCGCGGGCCTTGGCGGCCATCGCCGGGTCCTGGGCGGTCTTGCCGATCTCGTCCTTCTTGGCGTAGGCCGCACAGTTCGTGTTGATCTCCTTGCAGCCCTTGAACTCCTGCGCGAGCCCTGCGTACTGGGGATCGTTGTCCTTGGCCTCGCGGCCAAGGA
>JAYVWH010000299.1:0-2407 GCA_043786265.1 Kofleriaceae bacterium
TGATCTCGTCCGGACGACCGACGACCGCCGCTTCGGCCACCAAATGGTGCGCCACCAGAGCCGACTCCACTTCCATGGTGCTCAGCCGGTGGCCGGAAACGTTGATCACGTCGTCGACGCGGCCCATCACCCAGATGTAGCCATCGGGGTCTTTGCGCGCACCGTCGCCGGCGAAGTACATGCCCTCGACTTCACCGAAGTACGTCTTCGTGAACCGCTCGTGATCGCCGTAGATCGTGCGCAGCATCGACGGCCACGGCTTCTTGATCACGAGGAAGCCGCCTTCGTTCACCTTGCACGATGTGCCGTCTTTGTGAACAACGTCAACGGCGATGCCCGGCAATGGCCGCGTGGCCGAGCCGGGCTTGGTCGGCGTGGCACCGGGCAGCGGGGAGATCATGATCGAGCCCGTCTCGGTCTGCCACCACGTGTCGACGATCGGGCAGCGGTTACCGCCGATCTGCTCGCGGTACCACATCCATGCTTCGGGATTGATCGGCTCGCCGACACTTCCAAGCAATCGCAGCGACGACAGGTCGTGCTTCGCGGGCCACGCGTCACCCCAGCGCATGAACGCGCGAATCGCCGTCGGGGCCGTGTAGAAGATGGTCACGCCCCACTTCGCGATGATGTCCCAGAACCGATCAGGGCCCGGCTGATTCGGCGCGCCCTCGTACATCAGCACCGTCGCGCCGTTCGCGAGCGGGCCATACACGACGTAGCTGTGGCCGGTGACCCAACCGATGTCGGCGGTGCACCAGAACACATCTTCGTCGCGCAGATCGAACACCATCTTCGTCGTGTAGTACGCGCCGGTAAGGTAGCCGCCGGTCGTGTGCAAGATGCCCTTGGGCTTGCCGGTGGTCCCGCTCGTGTAGAGCGAGAACAGCGGATGCTCGCTGTCGAAGCTCTCGACCTCGTGGCGCACGGGCGCCGTGTCGACCACCACGTGCCACCACACGTCGCGGCCCTCCTGCATCGCGACCTTGTTCTTGCAGCGCTCGACGACGACCACGCGCTCGACGCTCGTTCCCTCGATCGCCTTGTCGACGTTGTCCTTGAGCGGGACGACCGCCCCGCGCCGCCAGCCCCCGTCGGCCGTCAGGACGAAGCGCGCCTTGCAGTCCGCGATGCGATCGCGGAGGGCCTCGGAGGAGAAGCCGCCGAACACGACCGTATGCGGAGCGCCAAGTCGCGCGCACGCGAGCATAGCGATCGCCGACTCGGGAATCATCGGCATGTAGATCGCGACGAAGTCGCCCTTGCGAACCCCGAGCGCGGTCAGCGCGTTCGCTGCCTTGCAGACCTCGCGGTGCAGCTGACCGTACGTGAGCACGCGCGTGTCGCCGGGCTCGCCTTCGAACACCAGCGCCGCCTTGTTCTTGCGCCACGTGGTCACGTGCCGGTCGAGGCAACTGACGCTCGCGTTGAGCTGGCCGCCGACGAACCACTTCGCGTCGGGCAGCTTCCACTCGAGTACCCGGTCCCACTTCTTCGTCCAGCTCAGCTCGCCGGCGACCTCTGCCCAGAACCCCTCGGCGTCCTCGTCGGCGCGCCGGTACAGGGCCTCGTAGTCGGCAAAGCTGCCGACGCGTGCGGCCTTCGCGAATGCCTCGGGTGGCGGAAAGCTGCGCGTCTCGGTCAGTACCGATTCGATCGACGATGACGACATGAAGTCCTCCTCCGGCTAAATGACAGCGATCGCGGAAATCTCGACCCACGCCCCGCGCGGCAACCCTGCGGCGGCAACGGTCTCGCGTGCGGGCGGCTCCTTCGGGAAGTACTCGCCGTAGATGGCGTTGACCGCGGCGAAGTCACTCATCGTGGACAAGAAGATCGTGGTCTTCACGACGTCGCCAAACCCAGCGCCGCCTGCCTTTAGCACTGCGCCGAGGTTCTTCATCACCTGGCGCGCCTGGAGGGCGATGTCGTCCTTGACCATCTCGCCGGTTGCCGGGTCGAGCGCGATCTGGCCGCTGCAGAACACCATCTTGCGGTCGCCCATCGGGACGACCACGGCCTGCGAGTACGGGCCGATCGCCGAGGGCGCCTCGGCCGTTTTTACGATGTTGCGCTGCATGCCCAGCGTCGTAGCACGGGAGCCGATTGACAGTCGGCGCCCGAGGTTGCTACACACATGCCCTCTCACGGGCGTTTAACTCAGCGGGAGAGTGATTCCTTCACACGGAATAAGTCGGGGGTTCAATCCCCTCAACGCCCACAAAGAAATCGCCCGGTTGTCCAAGAGGCAGCCGGGCGATTCGCTTTCCATCACCACTTCGCACTCCATCGATGAGCAACGTCGTTCGCCCTGAACTCCGCCGTGAACTGTCTCCGTGCTCTGTTCGCCCGCCGCTCTTTCGCTGCCATCTTCGCCATCGTATCCGCCTCTCGTGGTGTGTCCACG
>JAYVWH010000300.1:0-6308 GCA_043786265.1 Kofleriaceae bacterium
GCGGCGTTCCATCAGCGCTGCGCGGCGAGCCGGTCGAGCGCTGCGACCCAGCCCTTGGCCTTGAGCTCGGTCTCGGCGAGCTCGGCCTCGGGATCCGAATCGGCGACGATGCCGCCGCCGACGTGGACACGAAGCTCGCGCCCGACGATCACGCCGATGCGGATCGCGATCGCGAGATCGAATGCGCCGTCCGCGCCGAAGAAGCCGAACGCGCCGCAGTAGGGGCCGCGCCGCGCGGGCTCGAGCTCGTCGATCAGCTGCATCGCGCGGACCTTGGGCGCACCGGTGATCGATCCGCCGGGAAATGTCGCGCGCAGCAGGGCGCCGTAGCCGATGCCGGCGCGCGGCTTGGCGCTGACCCGCGACACCTTGTGATAGAGCGCCGGCAGCTCGACGACGTAGCCGAGCTCGTCGACGCGCACCGAGCCAGTTTCGGCGATCCGTCCGAGGTCGTTGCGCTCGAGGTCGACGATCATCAGGTGTTCCGCGCCGTCCTTGTCGGCCGCGGCGAGCTCCTCGGCACCGCCCGGCTGGCGCGGTCGCGTTCCCTTGATCGGTCGAGTCTCGATGCGGTCACCAGCTGAGGCGAGAAACCGCTCCGGTGATCCGGACACGAGGGTGACGCCATCGGCCTCGAGCAGCGCACCGTACGGCGCGGGCGCGACGGCGACGAGCGCCTCGTACAGCGCGAGAGCATCACCGGGGACTGTCATGTTCGCGACGTGCCGGCGGGCGAGGTTGACCTGATAGACGTCGCCGGACGCGAGGTAGTCGCGGATGCGCTCGACGCGCGCCATGTGGTGATCGCCCGGATCGTCGGCGACGAGGGGACCGAACGTCGGTGGCAGGCCAATCGCAGGGGGGCCGCTCTCGAGCGCGCAGTCGAGCCACGCTTGGTCGCGACCGGTGATTGTCGCGTCGACGCCGTCACGCCAGCGCGCGACCGCACCGTAGGCGCCGAGCCAGAGGTCGGGCGTGTCGGCGCCGAGCGGGGGGCCGCCGGGTAGCTGCTCGACGACGCGCGCGAGGTCGTAACCGAAGTAGCCGATCACGCGCACGTCGGGCGGACCGTCGACGCGAGGCCCGAGGGTGCAGCCGTGCTCGGCCAGAAACGCATCCGCTGCCTCGAACGGATCGGCCGTGAACCGGGCGGTGGGCCGGCCAGTCTCGTCGAGCCGAACGATCGAGCGGCCGCGTGCGATCAGGGTGGCCCGCGGTTCGGCGGCTGCAAAGGACCACGCGCCGAGCCCGTCGTCGTCGCGCGCCGAGTGCAGGAGCATCCGACCTCGACGGCCCGCGAGGCGTGCGGCCGCGGTGAGCGGTGTCAGCGAGCGAAGGTCAGGCACGACAACCGAACGCTAGGTGTTGTCGTCGGCAGCGGACTTCTCGCCGTCATCACCATCGCTGAGCCAGTCGGCATTCTTCACGACATCGAGCTCGATGAGCCCGGATCCCTCGGACGGACCGGGTGGCGGCGGGGGAGGCGCGGTCTTCGGCGACTCGGTGCGGCGCGCGTCGCTCTCCTTGGTGATCGTGACCGGTGCGAGCACGCCCCCCGGATCCACGAGCACGACCCCTTCCCCGGTGCACTCCACGCAGATCTCGCCGAGCGGTCCGTGCTTGGGCGGGACCACGGCGCGCGGAATCACGCGACCGATCCAGCCGGCGAGCCGCGTGGCATCGACGTAGACCACGGCGTGCGGCGCGAGCTTGACGCGCACCAGTGGCCGCGAAGTGCGCAGTGCGACCGCGCCGTCACCGCGAAACTGCACGACGGGCAGCTTGCCGCGCAAGCCAGGGACAGTCCCGTTCTCCCAGCGCAGCGTCGCGTCGAACGCGAACACGAGGTCCTCGCGCAGGTAGAAGATGTCGTCGTCGAGTGTGACCGCCGTGAATTTTTGCTCGCCGGAAGGCACGGCGATCAAGAAGCCTTTGCCCGAAACCATGTGGAAGCGCGAGCTGCCGTAGTCGAAGCGCTCGTCGGTCTGCGCACCGCGTGAGCGACGTGTGGCCGGCTCGTACTCGAGGTCGCCGCCCGAGATGTGGATGCCGTCGAGTCGGGTCACGGTGCGCTCGACCACATGGATCACGAGGGCGCCGGTCGCGGTCACCTCGAACAGCTCGGCGCCATCATCGGGGCGTACGAGAGATTCGGTCGCGAGCTGAGACAGCGGGATCGGCGGCGTCGAGCCGCTGCTGACCTTGGCGATCGCCACGGCGGCCGCGCTCGACGGCACAGCGACCTCGACCGCGCGAGAGATCATCGACTGACCGTCGACGGGCTGTGGGATTGCGGAGCGCTGTGACAGCACGAACTGCTGCGAGTCGGTCGCCTCGGGCGCGATGATCTCCTGCGCTGCAGCAGGCTGGACGGATGGCAACGCTGCGAAGGCATGGTCGTGGTCGTCGATCGACTCCGCGTCGCCGTCGGCGTCGCTGCGCGGGCCGGCAGAGCCGTCCCTTGCGTCGTGCGGGGGCGGGGTGTGCATCCCCGACATGCTCACGTCGATGCTGATCTCCGGCTGGCTCGGCGGCGGCGGCTGGATGTCCGGACCCGAGCCGAACCCGGCGCCGGCCGGGCCGCGGCCGTAGCTCGCGCCGGACAGCGGCGCACCGGCACCGTCGTCGTGGTGCGGGCGATCGATCACGATCGCCGGCATGCTCATCAAGTTGATCTCGGCGCTCGACTTCGCGGGCGGCGGCCTCGGCGGCGCAGTGCGTGCCTCCTGGCCGGCGCGCGAGAGCTGAGTCTGGATGCTCTCGCGCTCTGTCGCGGTCAGGTTGACCTCGATCTCGGTTGCGAGGTCGTTCTGTCCTGCGAGCAGGAACGAGCGATACGCCTCGACGTAGCGGCCCGCGCGTGCGTATGCGAGGCCGAGGTAGCTGACAGCGCGGCCCTGGCTCGGATCGAGCGCCCGGCTCGACTCGAGGGCGCCGATCGCACGATCGGACTCGCCAAGCTTGAGGTAGACGAGGCCGAGGTTGAGCCGGTGCGATGCGTCCGTCGGTGCGCGCTCGACCAGCTCCTCGTAGATCGGCTGGGCCTGGGGGAACGCGCCCGATTTGAAGTAGGTCAGGCCGAGCAACGCGAGGACGCGTGCGTTCGTTTCGTCGAGCAGCAGCGCCGACCGAAACGCCTTCGCGGCCTCGTCGAGCTTTCCCTGCTTGAGGAGGTCACTTCCACGCGCGATGGCTTCGTCGATGGCCTCGCGATCGAGTGCAGTGGTCGCCACCAGTCCTCAAGTATCCACCACGATCGCGCGGCGTGTCACGGCCTGTGGTGCGCATAGCGATCGACGACGAGTTCCCCGGTCGGGCCGACCACGACCGTCACGGCGCCATCGAGGTCGGTGCGCGCGATGGCGGCACCGGCACGGCGCCAACGCGCGAGGACGTCCGCGGACGGAAATCCGAAGGCGTTTGCGACTCCGCACGAGATCACCGCGAGCTCGGGCCGGGTCGCCGCGACGAACCGGGGGGACGATGACGTCGGGCTGCCGTGGTGCGCGACCTTCACGACATCGACGGCCGGTAGTCCCGCAGTCACGAGCGCTTCCTCGCCCTCGGTCTCGAGATCCCCGGCAAACAGCAGCGTTCGGCCCCCATAGGTGATCGCGACGACGAGGGAGTTGTCGTTGACCGTGCGTACGGGGTCGGGCGCGAGCAGCGCGGGCCCGTGACTGTCGGGTGCGTAGCGCGGAGCCCATACTTCGAGCGTCACGCCATCTGCGGTGCGCTGGGCGCCGAGCGACGGCCGGACGAGTCGCGTGCCGCGGGCCGCCAGCTCGCTCGTGATCCGCGCGAATGACGTCGGGCTCGATGCGATCGCAAGGGTCGGCGCGCCGGCCCGCGCAGCGGCGCCGTCATCCACGAACCACAGCTCGCCGACGCGGAGGCCAAGGCCGGCGAGGCCCAGATAATGGTCGGGGTGCGGGTGCGAGATGATCGCCAGGTCGATGTGATCGTGACCGTACACCGCGAGGGTACGGGCGATCGTCTCGCCGGATGCGCTCGCGGTAGCCAGGTCGCGGGCACTCGCGATCCCGCCGGAGTCGACGAGCCAGACAGCGCCGCCCGGTAGCTCGATCAGGGCGGCATCGCCCTGGCCGACGTCCAGAAACGTCACGCGCAGCGTGCCGGGTGTCGCTGCGACCGGTGCGATGGCCCATGCAGCGCACAGCGCGAGCCATGCAGTCAGCTCGATGCGCGACCGAGTGTGCCGGCTGCACATCCACAGCGCGAGCACGACGAGCGCGCCGGCAATGAGCGGTGACTCGATCGCGATCGCGCCGACCGGCATCGCGTGTGCGAGCAGCGCTGCAAGGTCGTCAACGCGCGCGACGATCCACACGGCGAGGTCGATCGGTACGGCGCCGAGCGTCGAGCCGGCAACGCCGAGCACTGCACCGGCGAGCCCGAGCGGGAGAGCCGCGATCTCGACGAGCGGCGTCAGCACGAGGTTGCCGATCACGCCACCGGCGGCGACCTGATGAAAGTGCAGTGCGGTGATCGGAGCGGTCGTGACGGCGACCCACGCCGACGTCGCGAAGCCGCGCACGAGCCAGCGCCAGATGCGCACGCGACGTGCCGGTGCGTCTCCGATCGCATCGCGCGACGGCAGCAGTGCGAGCGTGAGCGCCGCGATGAACGACAGCTGAAACGACGGGTCAAACAGATCCTGCGGCCGCCACACGAGGATGGCGATCGCGGCGACCCCGAGTGCGTCGATGAGCCGGACCGGCCGATCGAGCATCTGTGCGACGAGCATGATCGCGACGACGAGGAGCGCGCGCAGCGTCGCGAGCTGCGCACCAGTAACGAGTGTGTAGCCGACGGCGAGCACCAGGGCGGCAGGGGCCGCCCACCGCGCCGGTCGCGTGCGTGCGCCAAGTGCAGAGGCTGCGATCAGCCGGCGCAGCAATGCGAATGCGAGCCCCGCGATCACGGCGAGGTGCAGGCCGCTGACACTGAGCACGTGATAGATGCCGACCGCACGCCAGCGCGCATCGAGGTCGGGCGGAATCCGCGTGCGATCACCCGTGACGATGCCATCGAGAGCGCCGCGGGCTGCATCGCTGTGAGGGCCGGCGATCTCGGCGGCGAGCAGGCGGTGCAGATGCGCCGCCCACCGCCAGGTCCGCGCGATCCATCCGGGATTGTCGGCGAGGATCTCGATGCGCGTGGCCGACATCTCCCAGCTCGCGCCGCGGCTGCCTGTCACGACCGTGCGATCGGGCGACCCGGGATCGAGAAACCCGCGCGGATGCCGCAGCCGTCCAGTGGCCGCGATTCGCTGGCCCGGCTCGAGCGGCTCCTCGCTCCATACCCACACCGTGGTCCCACCCGCGTCGAGCGCAGCACCCACGCCATGCGGCGTCGACAGCACCGGACCGCCGACCGTGCCGATCACGCGATCGGCGATGCGGTCGTCAGCCGTTGCGCCAGGCGGTAGCTGCGCAGGTCCGCGGCCGATGCCGAACAGCGCGATGATCGCCGCGAGCACGATCGCGCAGGAGAGGGGAGCCATGCGCCGCGTATCGACCGCTCGCCGCACGGGGTTCCATGTCGTTTCGCTCCGGACAGCTTTTCACCGCGCGAACCAACGATTCCGCCCACGTAGCTTGCTGTTTCCGGGGGGGACGGCCTACGATCCTCACGGAATGCTCCGCGCCACGCTGGCCTGGCTGGTCTTCTCGCTGTTCGCTGGCTCCGCAGGCGCCGGCTCTCTCGTGGGCAAGCTCGAGCTGCCGGCAGCGCCCGAGCGGCCACCGCTCGTGGGCAAGGGGTTTCTCGACCGCGTCGAGAACCCGCTCGCGCCGGTCAAGCCGCCGGCGCCGACGACCCGGATGGTCGTCGTGTTGCTCGGCGATGAAAAACCCGTGTCGCCGGGCCAGGTCGTGATCGAGCTGCTCGGTGATTCATTTTCTCGCCGCGTCGCTGCGGCACCTGCCGGCGCCGAGGTCGTGATCAAGAACACCTCGAAGACCGCGCGCACGCTGACGGCGGCCGAGGATCCGAAGTTGATCCCACAAGGACCGATCAACCCGACCGGCCCCAAGTCGTTTCGCGTCAACGACATCGACAAGGTCTACACGATCACCGATGCGGACGCGCCGCATCTCAAGATGAAGCTGATCGTCATCAACACGCAGTACTACGCCTATCCCGACGAGTCCGGTCACTTCGAAGTCGCGAACCTCCCGGCAGGTAACTACAAGCTCAAGATCTGGTACGCCGATGGATGGCTCGATCGCCCCGATGATGCCGTCGAGGTGAAAGACAAGGGCAAGAGCGAGCTCAACCCCAAG
>JAYVWH010000301.1:0-2815 GCA_043786265.1 Kofleriaceae bacterium
CGACGTCCGCATCGGTGGCGCACCCACGCAGCTGCGTCCGCTCGAGTACAAGCTGCTGCAGTTGCTCGTCTCGGATCCCGGTCGCGTCTTCACGCGCGAGGAGCTGCTCGAGCAGGTCTGGGAGATGCGCGGGGACATCAACACGCGCACGGTCGATGTCCACGTCCGCCGGCTGCGCGTGAGCCTCGGGCCCGCCGCCGACGTGATCGAGACCGTGCATGGCTTCGGCTACCGCGCGCGCCGCGACAATCCGTAGTGCGCAGCTCGCTTCGCAATCGGCTCGTCGCGCTGTTCGTTATTCTGGTCGTCGTGGTCGGTGCCGGTACCCTCTACGCGATCGAACGAACGCTCGCCGACGACCTGTTGTCAGCGCTCGATGCCCGTTTGACGAGCCAGGGGCGCGCGGTAGCGAACTGGCTCGCGATCGCGGGCCACGTCGATCGGCTGACGCCTCGCCTCGCCGCAGTCACGGGGACACGACTGACGATTGTCGATGCGGATGGTGTGGTTCAAGGCGACTCGCACGAGCCCGCCACGGTGGGCCGCTCGAGTGACGATGCGCCGGAGCTGATCGCAGCGCGCAACGGTAAGGTGGCGCGCGCCGTGCGCGAGCTCGTCCAGGGCGAGCCCAAGCAGTACCTGGTAGCGGTCCCGGCAGAGCTCGGTCGAGTGATCCGACTCGCCGTCCCTCTCGGTGACGTGATCCAGACCCGTGCGCGCATGCGCAACCGACTGCTCGCAGGGTTTGGCTTTGGCTTCCTCGGCGCGCTGTTGCTGAGCTGGATCTTCGTGCGCGCGGTGACCAAACCGATCCAGTCGATGACACGCACCGCGGAGAGCCTCGCGTCCGGTAACTACGATGCGCCACCGCCGACAGCGGCCACGCAGGCAGGTGGCGAGATCGGCGTCCTCGCGCGCGCGATGATGCACATGGCCGGCGAGGTGAAGGGGCGGGTTGGGGAGCTCACGGAGCAGCGCGATCTGTTGTCAGTCGTCGTCGGGGGCCTCGTCGAGGGCGTCGTGGTCGTCGATCCCGACGGCGGGATCGTGCTTGCGAATAGCGTGGCGAAGCCTCTGATCGGAGACACGCTGCCGGCACCGCTGGCCAGGCTCGTCGCCAGTGCGCGCAATGGCGAGCAACCCGAAGAGGAGCTCGAGCTGCACGGTCGCATCGTGCGTGCGAGTGCGCGGCCGCTACGGGTGAACGTGACCGGCGAGCAGCGCAGTCTCGAAAGTCCCGGCTCTGCCGGGGCGCGCAGCACCGCGAATGCGGTGCGGAGGTCGATCGATCCAAAGAAGCGAGCGCAGTCGGCGCCGGTAGCCGCACCGGGCGTGATCGTCGTGCTCTACGACGTCACGCGCATGCGCGCGCTCGAGGCCGTGCGCCGTGAGTTCCTGTCGAATGCAGCGCACGAGCTGCGCACGCCGGTCACCTCGATCTCGGGCTACGCCGAGACGCTGCTCGCCGGCGGTATCGACAGCGAGACGTCCAAGGAGTTCATCGCCACGATTCATCGCAACGCGAAGCGGATCTCCGACATGGTCACGGATCTGCTGCTGCTCGATACGCTCGGTGGCCGGGCCGCGGCGATCGGTGAGCGTGTGCCGATCGCGCTTGCGGACGTCGTGCAGGACGCCGTGAAGACCGCGAAGGGTTTCGCACCCGCGGCGAAGATCGACATCGATGTCGCGCCTGCGATGACTGTGCTCGCGACGCGCGAGGGCCTCGATCACGTGGTGCAGAACCTCGTCGATAATGCGGTCAAGTACGGCGGGGGTGCGCCGGTGTCCGTGCGTGCAATGGGCGCCGATCACATGGTGCGCGTCACGATCGAGGACGCAGGTCCTGGTATCCCGAAGGGCCAAGAGGAGCGGATCTTCGAGAGATTCTATCGCGTCGATGCGGGGCGCAGCCGCGAGCAGGGCGGGTCAGGCCTCGGCCTGGCGATCGTGAAGAGTCACGTCGAGGCGATGGGGGGCCGCGTGTGGTTCGAGCACGCCGAGCCGGGCGCGCGCTTCGTGATCGAGCTCGACGCGGCGCGTGCCGATCAGTCGTCGTAGATCGTGATCACATCGTAGCCGCGGGCGTTCGGCTTCTCGGTCCACACCAGTGCGACGCCGCCCTTGCCGCCCGTGCAGCGCAGCGCTACCAGGCCGCCCTTCGCGACATAGCCCTCGGCCTTCTTGCGGAGCGGCTCGTAATCGACGGCGGTGCCCTCGGGGAGCGGATCGAATGTCGCGAGCAGCTTGCCGTACTCGGTGCGCGGCGGGACAACCCGGCAACCACCGATGCCAACCGTGCGCTGGCCGAGGACCGCGTAGAACGCGCCTACATTTCGGCGCTCGCGCTCGGCGGGGTAGGGCACGGCGCCCTCGGCCGCGAACTGCGCCTTGACGTCCTCGGGCAGGCCCTCGAGGCGGCCGAGCAGATCGTAGCGATGGAGCAGGATCTCCATCTCACCGACGGCGGTGAAGTCGAACAGACCGACGTAGGCATCGCGGCTCGTCTTGATCGCGGTCTCGAAGTCCGCGACCACGCGCTCGGCCATCGTCTTGGGCGCGGCCGGTTGCGGCGGGGCCACGGCGACGTCAACCGGCGGGGGCGCTGGTGGCGACGCGACCGGCTTGGCGGCGGGCCCACAGGCAGCGAGCGAGACGAGCGCGACGGTCAGGCGGCGGTTGCCCATGCGTCTCCATAATCGTCGAGGGCCGAGCCAACGGGAATGCCGAGCGCCTGGAATCCTGGCACCAGGACCTCACGCACGCACGTCGAGTAGATCACGCGCTCCTCGGCGGGCGTCATCAGGCCATGCGT
>JAYVWH010000302.1:0-10119 GCA_043786265.1 Kofleriaceae bacterium
GCACTGTGGCGGAGCTCGCGATGGCGACGCTCCGATGTACTGCACCTTCTGCGGTGCAAAGCAAGGCAACGGGCATCGCCGAACCGCAGGCGTACCGCGACGAGCCTCATCGGAACCACTGCTCGAGCGTGCGCGCGAGCGCGAGGTCACCGGTGCGGACGATCGTGACGCCGCGCGTGACCTCGCCGGCGACCTTGCCGTCTTCGCACGCGGCGACGACACGGTTCTTGGACTCGAGATAGGTGAGTACGCGGACGGTGACCGCGCGCGTTGTTCCCTCGATCGGCACCGGTTGCGCCGGCTCGAGCGTCGTCAGCTTGTCGGGATAGACGACCGGCGATGTGAGATCGGGGCTCGCCTGGCAGATCACGGTGAGCAGCGTGGTCAGGCGCCCGCCAATGAACCAGTCGTTGGGCTTGGCGGACTTGTTGACGTCCTTGCTGCCGTTGGCCTCCGTGCTCTCGGTGGCGAGGCGCCCATCGGGATCGCGGCGGATCGACGAGCGGGTGACCTCGGTGCCCGCGGCCGCGTGCAAGCTCATGATGTCGTCGCCGGTGACCGGCGAGAAGTGGGCGTCGGTCTCGAGCGTCACCTTGCCATCGGCGGGCTCACCCGTCGGAGCCGGCCGGTTCCACGTGATCAGGAACCGGTAGCCGGTGGACGTGCGGTAGATCTGGAACGCCTCGGTCGTCGGCTCGACCTTGCCTCTGTCGATGATGACAAACGTCCCGTGGTCCCACAGCGTGTCAGGCATCGCGGTGGTGGCATCCGATCCGCCAAAAGGTGCAACAGTCCCGGTAGCTTGCGAGGCTCCAGAGCAGGCTGCAACCAGCGCGATCAGGGACACTCTGACCATGCGCCGCACACTACTACACGGTACAAAGCTCCGGTCATGAAGGCCGCTGACGTTCGCCGTACGTTCCTCGAGTTTTTCAAGAAGCAGGGCCACGAGGTCGTGGCATCGGGCTCGCTCGTTCCTGCCAACGATCCGACGCTGCTGTTCACCAACGCCGGCATGAACCAGTTCAAGGACTTGTTCACCGGCGCCGAGCAGCGCAGCTACAAGCGCGCCACATCGTCGCAGAAGTGCGTGCGCGCCGGCGGTAAGCACAATGACCTCGACGAGGTCGGCAAGACTCCGCGCCATCACACGTTCTTCGAGATGCTCGGCAACTTCTCGTTCGGCGACTACTTCAAGCCCGACGCGATCGCCTTCGCGTGGGAGCTGCTGACGAAGGTCTACGGCATCGATCCGTCGCGCATGGTCGTGACGGTCTACGGCGGCGACAAGGATCTTCCCGGCATCGCGGCCGATGACGAAGCGCGCACGATCTGGAAGAAGGTCACCGGGTTCTCCGACGAGCGCATCATCGGCCTCGGCAAGAAGGACAACTTCTGGCAGATGGGTGAGACCGGCCCGATGGGGCCGTGCACCGAGATCCACTTCAACTTCGATGCCGGTGGCGACAAATGGCCCACCACGGATCCCGCGTCGTGGAAGGGCTGGCTCGAGATCTGGAACCTCGTGTTCATGCAGTTCGAGCGCCGCGAGGTCGGCGGCGAGCTGTTCAAGCTGCCCGCACCGTCGGTCGATACCGGCGCGGGCCTCGAGCGCGTGACCAGCGTGGTGCAGGGCGTGCGGAGCAACTACGAGACCGATCTATTCACGCCGCTCGTCGCGAAGGCGGCGCAGATCGCGGGAATCGATCCTGCGACGCCCGGTGAGAAGCAGGTCGCGATGCGCGTGATCGCGGACCACGCGCGCTGCTCCGCGTTCTTGATGTCGGACGGCGTGCTGCCCGGCAACACGACGCGCGAGTACACGCTGCGCCGGATCTTCCGCCGCGCAGTGCGCCACGGTCAGCAGCACCTCGGGATCAAGGAACCGTTCATGCACACGATGTGTGCCGCGGTGGTCGATCTCATGGGCGAGCAGTATCCCGAGCTGCGCGATCGCCGCTCGATGATCGAGCAGGCGACGCTCAACGAGGAGAAGCAGTTCCGCCAGACGCTCGACCGCGGTCTGACCCGGCTCGACAAGGAGCTGGAGGCGGCGGGCGCCACCAAGACGGTGCCCGGCAAGGCTGTGTTCACGCTTTACGACACGTTCGGCTTTCCCGCGGACCTCACCGAGATCATCGCCGGCGAGCGCGGCTTTGCGATCGACAAGGCGGGCTTCGACACCGAGCTCGCGGCGGCGAAGGCCAAGAGCGCGTTCAAGATCGACGACCCGGCTGTCGAGCGCGTGTTCAAGGAGCTCGCGAGCGAGCTGGGCCCGACGAAGTTCACTGGCTACGACGGCCGCGGCACGGCGGGCGAGGGCGTGGTCAAGGCGATGTTGGTCGACGGCAAGCGCGTCGATACTGCGCCGCAAGGGGCGAAGGTCGCGCTCGTGTTCGATCAGACCCCGTTCTACGGCAACTCCGGCGGCCAGACCGGTGACACCGGCGCCGTCGTGTCGAGCACCGCGAAGGTTCGCATCGACGACACGGAGAAGCCGGCCGGCGACATGCACGTGCTGATCGGCGAGATCGAGGTCGGCTCGATCAACGTTGGCGATCCGGTGAAGTTCACCGTCGACGATTCGCGTCGCGAGGCGATCCGCGCGAACCACTCGGCGACGCACCTGTTGCACCATGCGCTCAAGCGAGTCCTCGGCGATCACGTCGGCCAGAAGGGCTCGCTCGTCGCGCACGACCGGCTCCGCTTCGACTTCACGCACTTCTCGCCGATGACCACGGCGCAGATTCGCGAGGTCGAAGACCAGGTCAACGCCGAGATCCGCGCGAACCGTGACTCCGTGGTGGAAGTGCTGCCGATCGATCAGGCCCGGCAGAAGGGCGCGGTCGCGATGTTCGGCGAGAAGTACGGCGACAAGGTCCGTGTCGTCTCGATCGGCGGCGAGTCGGTCGAGTTCTGCGGTGGCACGCACGTTCGCCGCGCGGGCGACATCGCGATGATGAAAATCCTCAGCGAGGTCGGCGTCGCCCAGGGCGTGCGCCGCATCGAGGCGGTCACGGGTGCAGGCGCCCTCGATTACCTGCGCAAGCTCGAGGACGAGCTGATGAAGACGGGCGAGCGCCTCAAGACGTCTCCATTCGAGGTGTCGTCGCGCGTCAACAAGCTCCTCGACACCCAGAAAACGCTCGATCGCGAGATCGAGAAGCTCAAGCAGCGCATCGCATCCGGTGGTGGCGGTCGCGACCTGCTGTCCGAGGTCGTCACGATCAAAGGCATCAAGATGCTCGCGGCGGCGATCGAGGTCGACGACATTTCCGTGCTGCGCTCGACCGGGGATCAGCTGCGCGACAAGCTCGGCTCGGGCGTCATTGTCCTGGCAGGGACGGGCGGTCCCAAGGTCTTGCTGATCGCGATGGTCACGAAGGACCTGGTCGGCAAGGTTCAGGCCGGAAAGTTGATCGGCGAGGTCGCTACGGCGCTCGGCGGTAAGGGCGGCGGGAAGCCCGACATGGCGCAGGGCGGTGGCGAGGATGCGGCCCAGGTGCCCGCTGCCCTCGCGATCGCCAAGAAGTGGGTCGAAGACCACGCGTGAGCCGCAACCTCGCGAGATCAGGCTTCTCTGGCCCAATTTCGGGCCCGGGGCTGAAAATCGTCCATGTATTTAGAATTCCTCCGTTTGACGCGATGGCTCGCAGGGCGGGATAATTAGGCGCTCAGTCATGGCCTCCGACGACCAAAGCGGGGCGCGGCCGGCGGGACCCGTCGTGCTGCGCATCAAGCTTCGCTACGACGACCTCGACACGATGGTGCAGAGGTTCGCGGTGAACGTCGGGAAGTCGGGTCTGTTCCTGCCGACCAAGACGATGCAGCCGATCGGCACCGAGGTGAAGTTCGAGCTCCGCTTGTCCAACGACACGCCGGTGCTGGTCGGACTCGGTCGCGTGAAGCACGTCAAGCCTCACGATCCCGCGAGGCCAAAGGCGGCGTTCGGACTCGCGATCGAGCTGATGCGCGTCTCGCGCGAAGGTCGCGAGGTGATAATCAAGATGATCGAGCGCCGCCGCGTGCTTGGTCTGCCCGAGGTCGCGATCCCGGTCCCCGACGACGTCGACGCCGCACGGCGCAGCGACGTCGAGACGCAACCACGCGCGGACACCAGCGGGATCGTGCGCGAAGCGATGCGCGAGTTCGCGTCCGCGCCCGTCGCAGAGCAAGTCCTCAGCGCGCCGCCGGTTGCCGAGCACAAGCCCGCAGCAGCGGCAGCAGTGCGCGAGTCGGTGCCCGTCGTCGCACGCGAATCAGCGTCGCTGTTGACGTCGCCGCGGCAAGGCAGTGGCCCGATCCCAGCGGCCGCCCTCGACGGTGGAGCGGGGCGGCGCACGGTTCCAGTACTCGCGCCCGAGGCCACAAAGCCGAAGCGGCCGCGTGCGGTGGATCTCATGTCGAGAGCCAACGAGCTCGCCGATCGGCTCGCGACCACCGAGTTACAGGGGCTCGACGCCCACGTCGACGTCGCGCGTGCCTTGGCGCGTGCTCGCGCGCTCGCGGGCACCGATCTCGACGGTGAGCTAGCAGCGCTTCGCGAATCCGCCGCGGCACCGCTCGAGATCAGCATCGAAGCGGCAAGCGCCGAGCTCGCGCGTCAGCTCGGTGGAGCGCCGATCGCGAAGCGCGATCGCAGCACGAAACTCGCTGCCGTCACCGCGCGTGCGACGAAGGTCGCCGAAGCAGTCGCGCCGCCGCCCGAAACGGACTTCGTCGCCAAGACGCGCGCGCCGACGGAAGCGTCACCGGCGGCCGCACTCGCCGCTGTCACCGCCCTGGTCGAAGTGCCGGTCCCCGAAGCAGTCGTCGATGTGGTACCCGCGGTCGAGGCCGCGCCGATCGTCGAAGCGGCACCGGTCGAACCAGCACTCGTCGAACCAGCACTCGTCGAACCAGCACTGCCGGTCGAGGCACCCGGCGACGATGCGGTCGCCGAGTACGCCGTCGATCAGAAGACCCGCGTACCCAGCGGCGAGGAGCTCGACGGCCCGTTCCTGCCGAGCGTGAGCACGACCACTGCGATCGATCCCGACGACTCGCTGGAGGTTCCTGTCGAGCCGCTGTCGTTCGCGGCCGTCAACGAAGACCTGCTGCGTACGTCGCCTGGAGATGATCTGCGAGGCGGATCTCGCTCGCGCACCGGCTCCGAAGGCGGCGCGCAGTTGATCGAGGACTCGGCGGACGAGGCGATGCTGCGGCGGGCGCTCGAGGGATCGTCGCCGGCGATGAAGCTCGACGAGAGCGACCTCGAAGAAGTCGACGAGGAGGATCGCGGCGACAGCACGCAGATCGGCGCGTTCCCGATCGATCCGAGCACATTCCCGCAAGCGCCTGACGATCTGTCGGCGCAGCTCGACCGCCAGCTCGTGGAGGCAGAGGCGGAGGCCGAGGCAGAGTTCCGCGAGATGGCGAATGTCGACGCCGCACCGGCGCCGTACTCGATCCAGCCCTATGCAAGCGAGTACGGCGAGCCCGAGCCCGCAGATCCGTCCGAGGAGATCTCGGATCTCGACGTGCTCGCCGAAGCGGATGCCGGCGACGCCGATCTTTTGACTGCGAATGCCGAACGCGAGGCATCGCAGGATGCCGCGGTCGCGTACCACGATCCTGACGAAGGTGATCCGCAGCCGTACGTCGAACCGCCGGTGGATGCAGATGCCGAGCTACCCGCGTTCGCGGAACCGGAGCCACCCGCCGAGCCCCCGGTGTTCCCCGACGAGCTCCCCGGGTTCGAGGATCCGTTGCGGCCGTCTCAGGAGGACTTCGCCGCGCGTCTCGATCTCGACGACGAACCTGACGAGGAGGAGCGCCGCAACTTCCCGAGCGCGAACCCGCGACCCCGGTCGCGCTCCGACTCGCGTGGGGAGTCACCGCCTCCCCCCGTCGCTGACTTCCACGATCCACCGAGCGAGAGCTACACGTTCGCCGAGCCATTCCCGGCGCCGAGCCTGCTGTTCGCCCCCAATCCGGTCGGCGAGGACTTCGACGAGCCTCACGGCTTCACCCAGAACACTCCGGTCCCGGCCTCACGCGGCCGCTCGGCGTCACGCGGCCCGGACTCGTTCGAGCAGTCATCGCGCGGCGAGCACGACGATCCAGTTGCGCGCGCCCTTCAATCCTTCGACGAGCCGTCACATCCACAGGCGCAACCGGCACACGACGAGCCGACGGAGGATCTCGAAGATGCGCTCGCGGCGCTCGACGTCGATCTCGATCCGCAGGTGCAGGAGCAACGACGCACTCGTCGCAAGACCGGTGGGCCGCGACCCCTACCGGGCCTCCCGGTACAGCGTGCGACCGGACCTACGCCTGTCGCTCAGCCCGTGCGCACGCGGACGACCGGTGCGAACGTGATCGCGCGGTCAGGCGCCGCGAAGCAACCGACGATGCCGCCGCCGGTGCCCGTTCGCAAATCGGGGACGACGCCACCACCGCTTCCGGTGCACACGCCGCCCAAGCGCGCGACCACGGACGACGGCATCATGATCGACTTCGACGACGACGAGTAGCTCACGCACCCCGTCGACCCAAGCGGACCGCGAGCAGATCGGCGCGCGCACATCCCGTTGCAGACCCCGCACAATGGGCACGATGCCGCGCAGCCGTGGTGAGCAGACGTGCGCGTGATCGACTGCCGATGCCATCGTAGAGCGCCGCGAGTGTAAGCTGTAGCCGCCACACGGGGTTGGGTTCGGGTAACGCCGCGAGCCGAGCGATGCCCTCCTCGAGCTGCGTGATCGCAGCTGCGAGGCAGTGCGCCTCGACGAGCTCGCGCGCACGATCGAGATAGCGCACGACGAAGCGATCGTGGGGCTTGTCCAGCGGCGGCTCTGCGACAGCGTCGTCGGGCCTTGGAGGGAGCAAGGCGTCGAGTGCCACTCCGAGCTCGTGTGCATCTGCGAACCGAGCGGCGGGTTCCTTGTCCAGCGCGCGCATCACGAGGGCGTCGAACGCCGCCGGAATCTCGCGATCCGGACAGCGCAGTGCGATCGGCACCACCTGTTCCTCTAGCCGCCTCGTCATCACCTGCATGCTGGTGCCGCCAGCGAATGGAGTATGCCCAGTGACCAGCTCGTAGAGCAGCACGCCGACTGCGTAGACGTCGGCAGAAAACGTGGGCGCCTGGCCACAGATGACCTCGGGTGCCAGATACTCCGGCGTTCCCGTCACCATTGGATCGAGGGCCTGCGGCGCTTCCGTGAACCGAGCGATGCCGAAATCGATCAGCCGCGGGATCATCGCGCTGTTCCGCTGGACCTCGACGAGGATGTTGTCGCACTTGACGTCCGCGTGCACGATTCCATTCGCGTGCACATCCTCGAGGCCGTCGACAATCTGCCTCGCCAACATGAGTGCCGTCGCGACGGGCATGGGGCCGAGCTCGTTGAGGAGCTGGCTGAGTCGCGGTCCGACGACGTACTCCATCACCACGAATGGAACGCCGTCCTCGGTACCGAAGTCGAGCACGTGGACGATGTTGCGGTGGTTGACCGCGGCTCCAGCGAACGCTTCACTCCGCAGCTGCGCGCGCACGAGCGCATCGTCGACCAGCTCGGGCCGGGGCAGCTTCACGGCAACGACGCGATCGAGGGACCGCTGTACGGCAGAATAGACGACACCCATGCCGCCGACCCCGAGCACATCGCCAAGCAGGTAGCTCGATGCGATCACCTCACCCCGCCGGCACAGCCCTGCGTTCGCGTCGATCATGCCGGTACCTCGAAGTAGAAACGCGAGCCGATGTTGAGCACGCTGTCGACTCCGATGATGCCGCCGTGTGCCTCGATGATGCGGCGCGAAATGTAGAGCCCCAGGCCGCTGCCATCGTGCATGCGAGCGACGTCGGTGCGCTGGTGACGCTCGAAGAGATGAACTTGATCGGCGCTGCCTATCCCTGGGCCGCTGTCGATCACTGAAACGCGCACCCGACCCACGAGTCGCTCGACGCGTACGGCGACGCCGGTAGTCGCAGGTGCATACTTGAGCGCGTTCTGTACGAGGTTCGCAATCACGCGCTCGATGCGATGCGCGTCGAGAGGGACAGTGATGCGGCCGCTGGCCTCCACATAGATACGTGAGCGGTCCCGCGAGGACACGGTCCGCTCGATCACCTGATGGAGTAGCCCGCAGATCTCGGTCGGGCGGCGCTGCACCGAGAACGCACCCGCGTCGATCGCAGACGCGTCGAGCATGTCCTGAACCAGCCGGTCGACGAACGCGATGTTGCGTGTGATGCGCGCCATCGCAGCGCGAACGTCCGGCGTCGCGAGATGTCCCAGGGTGTCCTCGATGAGGCTCATTTCCAGCGCGATCGTCGTCAACGGATTCTTCAGATCGTGCACGAGCTCGACGATCTCTTCCTCGTCGTCGTCGAGCCTGTCGAGCTTCTCCATCTCGAGCGTCCCGAGCGCGAAGTCAGGCGTGTCCGGGGAGTCATCGAACGCTGGGCCGGGATCGAAGTGAGGCGCGCCGCGGGGAAGGTTCTCGTGAGGATCGTTACGTCGCATTCGTTCCTCCATGGTGGACAACAGGAACAGAATGCGGAAATCGGTTCACCGTGACTATGCGGGTAACTGCGCAATCTCACCGCACGCTCTGACTCGCGAGCTCCGAGCGCCGCTGCCTCGCTCAGAGCGGCAGCTGGAGCTCGAAGCGCGATCCATGTGGCCGTATACGCTCGACGCGGATCCATCCGCCATGCGCTTCGACGATTCGCTTGCATGCGTAGAGCCCGAGTCCGGACCCGCCGGTACATAGTGCGGTGCTGCCACGGCGGTAGCGATCGAAGACATCGCTGTGCTCGGACGCCGGGATCCCCGGGCCCGTGTCAATGACAGACACCGTGGCGTGCCCCGCATCCTCGACGAGCGTGATCAGCACGGGAGTCGAGTCCGGCGAGTAGCGAAGTGCGTTGTCGAGCAGGTTTGTCACGACACGCTGGATCCGGATGTCATCGACGCGGGCCACCAGCTGCGTGGGCGCGTGGATGCAGACCCGGTCGAGCGCATCACCAGCGACTCGCTCGACCACGTGTTCGATCAGCAGCCCGAGGTCGCACGGTGCGCAGGAGAGCTCGAACTGACCGGCAGCGAACGCGCATACGTCCAGCAGATCATGAACAACGCGGTCGAGGAACGCCACGTTGTCTTGGATGCGCGTGATCGCGCGCATCCCCCGCGTCTGGTCGCCCGCTGTCAGCCACGCATCGAGCATGGTTGCTTCGAGCTCGATCGCCATCAGCGGATTTTTCAGGTCGTGGACAATTTGTGCCACATCATCCTCGATGAGTGGCTCGTGTGGCTGCGTGACCCGTACGGGTGACACCCCCTCACTTCGTTTCGGCCCAAATCGTTCGGGCCATACCGTGTGCATCGCAGATTCGTTTGACTGCAAACGTTCACCACCCCTTGCGCTCGATATCCACCGTCGCATTGCTTGGTAGCTACAGGATCCGTGCGCGCTATTGCTATGGGGAGATCTACGTAAACGAGCGTTCACGTCACGCCTATCAACGATCCGATCGTGGTCACGAGTCTTTCGAAGTGAATCGGCTTTGCGAGGTGAACATCGAAACCCGCGTCGAGCGCACGTGCGGCATCGACATCCATCGCACGCGCAGTAAGCGCGATCGCAGGAATCTTGCAGCCCGATGCACGCAGCGCACGGATGAACGCGTAGCCATCTTCGTCGGGCATCGCGATATCGCAAATCATCAGATCGGGGCAGAGCGCCTCGATCCGTTCCCGCCCTTGTGCTGCCGAGCACGCCGTGTCGACGATCGCGCCGGTGCGATTCAAGAGCAGCTGCAGCGCATCGCGCACCCGCACGTCGTCGTCGACCACGAGTAAGCGGCGGCAGTCGAGCGCGGTAGTCGGAGCTGAAGGCGATGGTTCTCGCGCCCGTCGTCGTTGTGACGCCGGTAGTCGGACCGAAAATGTCGAGCCACACCCGGGGCCTTCGCTGGAGGCCGTCAGGGTCCCACCATGCAGATGGACGAGCTGGCGCGAGATGGCAAGACCAAGCCCGAGGCCATCATGCCGGCGCGTCAGCCAGGACTCCGACTGGTAGAACGGCTCGAAGATCCGGTCCTGGAGCTCACGTGGAATCCCGCGG
>JAYVWH010000303.1:0-8459 GCA_043786265.1 Kofleriaceae bacterium
CCAGGGCCCGACGAGCTCGAGCTCGAACAGGCGCGACGGCTTGTCGACATCATCGGGATCGATCGCGATCCACGCATGCCGCGGATCCGCCGGATCGAACGCAATGCCCTCGGCCT
Source organism: Kofleriaceae bacterium (assembly GCA_043786265.1). Classification (GTDB taxonomy): domain Bacteria; phylum Myxococcota_A; class Polyangia; order Haliangiales; family Haliangiaceae; genus JABFXX01. The sequence goes on from JAYVWH010000303.1 coordinate 117, forward strand.
TGAGCGGCACACCGTCGACGACCAGCGCAGCGGCACGCACCTGACGATCACCGCCGGGGCCCGTTTCGATCACGCCGAGCTGGGAGCCGAGCACCGCACCATCATCGACGGCATTCGGCGAGTCCTCCGCGGCCGCGATGTAGAACGCGCGATCACCGGCACCGACCGCGTCGGTGAAGCCGTAACGCACGGCGCCCGCTGTGCCGAGATCGAAGCGCGACGAACCGGTTGGCTCGGGAACTGGTCCATTGCCCGCGAGCCACTTCAAGATTGCGGCACGCGCGAAGCGGATGATGGCTGGACCGCGATCACCCGCGCCGCAGTTGCCGCGGTGAAACAGCCACAGCTCGTGACTGACGGCTGCCACGCCCTCGATGTTGACGGGGCCGTCGGTCTCGTCGCGCAGCACGCGATAGAGCGGCGCCGCATCGAGCACGCGCGTCGCGTAACCGACCTGGACAATGCGCTCGCGAGCTTCGGTCGAGCCGGAGCCGAAGGCGTAGAGATCGTCGCCGAGCGCGATGCAGCTCTCGAGGTCGAGCTTCTCGGACTTGTTGCCGAGACCGACCTCGTACCGGCGGCGACCACCCGGACCGCGCGGCAGCACGATGGATGCGACCTCGTTGCCCGCGACCATCGCGATGAAGGCGGCATCATCCTGGATGACAGCGAGTCGACCGTTTGCGAACGCGAGACCCGATGCGGCCCGCACGTGCGCTGGCCGATCCTCACCGAGTCGTGCGGGCTCGCTGTAGCGCAGCTCGCGCGAGCCGAGCACACGCACACCGAGAGCAGGGTCGATCCGAGCGGTGATCACGGCCGCCCTGCCCGTTACTCGACGTCGCCGCCCTTGAGGCCGTGACGCTTGAGCAGCTCGCGCAGGTGGTAACGGGTCAGACCCGCTTCCTGCGCGGAGCGCGTGATGTTGCCGTCGTTGCGAATCATGAGCGCGCCCAGGTAGGCGATCTCGAAGCTGTCGACGACGGTCTGCTTTGCACCCTTGAAGCCGAGACCGGCTTTGAGGAGGGACGCATCGAAGATCGCCGGGCCCGATTGCGTTGGGAGCTCGACGCCCGACAGCGCGGCCGCGGCGCGCTTGGCGGCGAGCGCGCCCGCTTGCGCGAGGTCGTGCGAGACGACGACCGAGGGGCCCATCTCGCGACCGAACACGAGATCGGCGCGTGTGATCACCGGACCATCGCTGAGAGCCGCGGCGCGCTCGACGACGTTACGCATCTCGCGCACGTTGCCCGGCCAGCTGTGGTTCATCATCGCGCCCATCGAATCCTGCGAGAACGACATGGTCATGCCGCGGCGCGACCCGACTTCGCGCAGGAAGTGATTCGCCAGGCCCGGAATGTCCTCGCGTCGCTCGCGCATCGACGGCAGCTCGATGTGAACGACCGAGAGACGGAAGTAGAGATCCTCGCGGAACCCACCCTTGTTGACCTCTTCGCGCAGGTCGCGGTTCGTCGCCGCGAGCACGCGGACATCGACCTTGTACGTGCGGTCACCACCGACGCGCTTGATCTCGCGCTGCTCGAGCACGCGCAGCAGCTTGGGCTGCAGCGAAATGTCGAGCTCGCCGATTTCGTCGAGGAAAATCGTGCCGCCGTTGGCTTGCTCGAAGCAACCCGTGGCCTGCGCGTGGGCGCCGGTGAAGCTGCCCTTCTCGTGACCGAACAGCGTCGACTCGATCAGCTCGCGCGGGATCGATCCGCAGTCGAGCACGACGAACGGCTTGCTCTTGCGACCACTAGCGTTGTGCAGCGCACGCGCGACCATCTCCTTACCCGTTCCGGTCTCGCCGGTGATGAGGCAGGTGAGATCGCTCGGTGCGACCTTCTCGAGGTGCGCGAAGATCTCGCGCATCGCCGGGCTCGCACCCAGCATCATGTCGAAGCGGTCCTTCTTGGACAGCTCGATCTCGACGACGTCTTGCGTCGACTGGAACTGGATGTTCGTGTGGCCGATGCGGAACACGGTGCCCGGACGCAGATACGCATCGCGGACGCGCAGGTCGCCGACGAAGATGCCGTTACGCGAGTTGAGGTCGCGCAGCCGGTAGCCGTCGTCGCGCGCGCTCACTTCGAAGTGCGTGCCCGAGACTGCTTTGTCCTGGACCACCAGGTCGCTGATGATGGAGCGTCCACCTGTCACGCGCGGCTTGGAGATGTCGATCTCCTTGCCCTGGTCGGGTCCATTGACCACGACCAGCTTGCCCTTGCGCATGCGTCGAACGGTCGCCCACTCGCCCTCGAACAGCGTCGTCAGGCCGGTGCCAGACTCGAACTGGGGGTCACCCTCTTCCATTTGGGCCGACGTTACCACGGAGGCGGGAGCGCGGCCTAACGGCGGGGGATCGGGGACCTTGCTAGTTGAGGAACCGCTCGTCGCCGCGCTTGGGGGGCTTGGGTGCCCCGCCCTCGAGGACCGAGAGCTTCGAGCGCGCTCGCGCGATCTTCCATCGCTTCCAGGCCAGGCCCGGGCTCAAGGACTTCGACGTCATGATCGCAGCGACGAGCATCGCCGCCGCAAATGCCACGCCCTTCTCCCACAGCTGCTGCAGGCCGATGAACAGCACGAGGAAGCCCATGAAGCCCAGCATCAGCTGGCGCCCCGTCAGCGGAAGCACGCCGAAGGCCTGCACCGGCTGTCGCGCGTAGATGATCCCGAACGCGACGATCGACGCATACGTGAACGGCGATAGTCCGATCACTGGAAAGTCACGGCCGGTCGCGAGTCCCATCAGGCAGCCCGCGACAGTCCCGGCGACCGAAGTAATGACGACGAACCGGAAGAACCGTGCGGTGCCCCAGAACCGTTCCAGCGTCGGCACGAACATCCACAGCATCACTGCCGTGAGGATCAGCGCGAGGAACTCGACCTCGAGCAGCGGCGACGTGATGAGCGTCCACACCTTGCCGTGCTCGAACACCTGACTCGGTGAAGCGACGAGCCACTTCGCCATCAACACCCGCGCCGAATCGTTCGCGAGCAGATAGACGAGCGACATCCCGACCTGCAGCCCCAGCACGATCAGCGCGCCGCGCGTGATCTTGACCTGGCTCCAATCGATCCGCTGTCGCTGGGGCCGGCCTTTCACGTTCAAACCTTAGCACGCACTTCTCGCGGTGGTTCCCGCCGCCGAGACCGTCTAGTCTTTCGGAGCAGGGCCCCAGTCAACGCCGGTCGTCGAGCCGCTGTAGACCTTGACCGCCTTGCCCGTACCGTCGGCGTTCGCAATGTAGACGCCGGCGCCACCGCCACCGCTCGTGCGCGCGAACGCGATCGCGCGGCCATTCGGCGAGAACGCCGGTTCCTCGTTGTTACCTTCGCTCTGGGTGATGCGCGTCGACGTCTTCGAATCGAGGTCGATCGCGACGATGTCGTAGTTACCGCCATCACGCGTGGTGTACGCGATGATCTTCTTGCCGGCCTTCGGCGACCACGTCGGCGTGGTGTTGTAGCTGCCGTTGAACGAGACCTGCTTCGGCGTGCCGCCGCTCGCGGCCATCACGAAGATCTGCGGGCCGCCGTTGCGATCGCTGACGAACGCGATCTGACTCCCGTCGGGCGACCACGACGGCGACGTGTCGATCGCCTTGTTGGTCGTCAGGCGCGAGACCACCGAGCCATCGCTCGCGTTGATCACGTAGATCTCGGGGTTGCCATCCTTGGACAGCGTGACCGCGAGCTTGCTGCCATCGGGCGACCACGATGCGCCGGTGTTCATGCCGCGCTGGCCGCTGATCTTCTTGGGGCGACCGCCACCAGCGGCGGCGACGTAGAGATCGGGGTTCGAGCGCATGAAGCTCGTGTAGGCGATCTGGCCGCCGCTCGGCGACCACGACGGCAGGATGTTCGTCGAGCTGTTGTTGGACACCGAGTAGGCGTTGCTGCCGTCGAAGTCCATCGCCATGATCGCGCTCGAGCCTCTACCCTTCGCGGTGAACGCGATCTTCGATCCGAAGAAGCCGGCCTCGCCTGTGTAGTACTTCACGACCTCATTGCACCAGCGGTGAACGATCGCGCGCGTGTTCGTGCCGGCGCGCTTGTAGGTCTTCTCGAGCGACGCCTTCGTGCCCTTGCTGACCTCGTAGAGCTTGAAGTCGATCGAGTCGGCGGACGCCTTGTACTTGATCACGCCATACGCGCCTACGTCCTTCCACTTCTGCGGCTCGATGCCCGTGCCCTCGGTCTTGAGATCGGCGAGGAAGCCCTGCGGATCGAGAACCTTGAACGGACCAGCGAGGTTGAGATCGAACGACTCGACGGTCGAGACCTCTTTCGCGACGGCATCGCCCTCCGGTGCAGTCGGCAGCGCGATCGGATACTTGCCGCCCTTGGTACCGGACACATCGATCACGGCGCCGCTCTTGTCGGACGGCTGTGCGCCGACCGACGTCGCGAGCACCGCAACCAGGATTACCCCGCCGAGACGCTGAATTTGAAGCATAGCCATTTGCTCGTGATGCTCAGGAGGTGAGTGGGAACCGGTTCGGGATTCAGCGCGCGCGTTTTCTGGAGCTCTTTGAGCGCGGCTTCGGCGGCGGTCTGCAGATCATCGTCGCCCTTCTGACCGATCGGGGCGTCAAACGAGATCGCCTTGATGCGGCCATCGGCCTCGAGGTGAATGCAGCCGACCGGGATGCTCTTTGCAGTCGCGATCTCGGGAAACGTGAAGTTCATGTCGCCGCGCAGGCGGCCGAAGAACGGGTCGCCCTTGCTCACGGGCGCAAAGCCCTTGTCGCTACCATTGAAGTCGCCCTCGGGCGTGGTCGTCGGCTTGCCCGTCGGATCGTCTGACGTCCGCGTGAACTTGCCGAACGGATTGGCCTCGTCCTGCTTGGGCGGCTTTTTCTCGTCCTTCTTCTCTTCCAGCGGCTTCTTGTTCTCGTCGTGCGACACGCCTTCTGGCTTTTGGACGTCCGGGTTCTGGAACTTCTTCATCGGCTGTTTTTGCGGTGTCTTGCGGTAGGCGATCGTAGCCTCGATCACCTCCTGCTCCTTGAGCACCGGCGCCTCGATCCGATCCGGCGCGCTCAAGAAGATCGTCGGGATGATCAATGCCGCCGACAGCAGGCCCGCGCCTGCCAGCGACATCACGTGCATCTCGGCGTCTTTGAGCGACATATCTACTTGGACGCCCCAGGAACCAAAACGTTTTGATCGAGCTTGCCGAGATCCAGATGATCCGTGGGGTTAGTCAACATCATGACGTGCTGGACCCCTGAATTCTTCGCCAGGGCCATCGCGGTGATCACCACGCCGTAAGACAGCGCGGTGTCGGCCTCGATGTAGAGCGCACTCTCCTTCTGCACGCGGTCGTTGGCCTTGAGCTTGGCCTCGAGCTCTGTCCACGTCACCTGGCTGCCGCCGAGGAAAATCTTGTTGTCCTTGGCGATCGACATGATCAGCTTGCCCTCGGGATCCTCGACGTTCTGCGCAGTCACCTGCGGCAGCTCGAGCGACACGCCGGTGTTCATCATCGGCGCGGTGATCATGAAGATGACCAGCAGCACCAGCATGACGTCGACCATCGGCGTCACGTTGATCTCTGACGCGAGAGCGTCGTCGTCGCCGCCGCCTGAAGACATTCCCATCGCGTTACCTCAGGAAGTGACGCTTGATGATGTTGAGATAGTCCTGCGAGAACGTCTCCATCTCGGAGCGCAGAACCTTGATGCGGCGCTGGAAGTAGTTGAACGCGATCACGGCGGGGATCGCGGCGACCAGACCGACCGCAGTGGCGAACAGTGCCTCTGCGATATGCGGGCCGACCGTCTTGATCGATGCGGCACTCGCTTCCTTGCTGTCCGCGATGTCGATGAACGCGAACAGAATGCCGATCACGGTGCCGAACAGACCGATGAACGGGCCGGCCGAACCGGTCGTGGCGAGGAACGGAACCATCGACTCGAGCTTCGTGGTCTCGCGGATCTGCGCACGGCGCAACGACCGCTCGATGGAGTTGAGATTCCCCTCGCGGTCTTCCTTGTTCTGCTCGTCGGAGTGGAGCTTCGCCAGCTCGGTGTAGCCGGCTACGAACATCTGAGACACCGGGCTGTTTCGCAGCGCCTGTGCCTGCTTGTAAATCTGCTCGATGTCGCGCGACTTCCAGAACGCTTCCATGAAGCGGTTGGTTTCGTTGTGCGCGCGCCCGATATAGAGGCGCTTGTAGATGATGATGTACAGGCCGACCATGAACATGATCGCCAGCAGAATCATCACCGCTTGGACGATCCAGTGGGCCTGGTTGAAGAGGCGTGGGATATCTAGCTGTGCGGCCAGAACCCACGGGCCTTGTGTCGGCGAAACCCCTGGCATAATGAGTGCTTCGTCGATAGCACGCGCAAACATGGCGGGTCAAATGTCGTACCAGGTACGTGTAGCCACAGCGGCACGGGTGATCGGCACGGTGCTGTGCCTTGCTGTTCACGCTACAGGGTGCACGAATGTCTCCGGTGGTGCGGTCGAGCTGTCGTGGAAGCTGCGCGCTGCCGCCGGATCGAGAGAGACGTTTCTGTCCTGCAACGTGGGTCTCTCAGGCACTGGCCGTGTGACGGATATCCGGCTGGACTGGGACGTCGATGGCGCGCTTGGCTTTCGACAGTGGCGTTGCGAAGACGATCACGGTGTAACCGGATTCGAACTACCCGAGGGGAATGCGCTGTTGAGCGTAAGTCCCATCTGCAACGGCGTAGCCGCTGCGCTGGACACATACACCGCTCCCGCCGCCGAGCAACGTAACGTGATCGTGGGCAATACCGTGAGCTTGGGCGGCGTCGAGCTCCTGCTCGAAGTATCTTCATGCCAGGACCGCCCGTGCATCTGCCAGTAGGGTTGCTGTGAGTCACACCATGCTGGCGCGTTCCTTGCCTTACGCTTTGCCTTGAAGACATACTGCGGCCGCGTCGTCTATCGCGTGGCCAACCCCCACGAACGACCCCGGGAGACCATCATATGAAGAACTTTGTTATTGGAAGCTTGATCGCACTCGCCGCAACCCAGGCCGCTGGCTGCGTGATTCAATCGGACAACACCTCTGATTACGCCACGGTCGGAGCGACCTGGGACATCAGGACGGTTCAGTCGCTCGGCACCAACGGCGTCGTGACCACCGCTTCGGTTCCGAGCTGCCCCCCGGGCATCACCACCGCAGCGTTGTTCAACGTCGCCGTCGACTCGAATGGCGTCCCGCTGGCGCCGTGCACGGGTCCCGAGAGCATCTCGGGCACGTGCTTCGTCGATCTCTACAACTGCAGTGACCGCGCTGGCGTCAGCGCCCCGCTGCCCCCGGCGATGTACCAGACGTGGGTCTCGCTGACCGACACGAACGGTCACAACGCGTACGCGACGTCGCTGTCGGCGTACCTCGACGTGACCAACGTCGACCTCGACTTCGGCGCGTCGATCTTCGACAACGGTGGCTTCTTCGCGGTCGACTGGGACCTCAAGGCCCAGAGCAACGGCGCGGCGCTGACCTGCGCGCAGGCCAATGCTCCGAAGGTTCAAGCTGACGTCACGGTGTCGAGCAGCACCGCGTTCGTCAACACCGACCCGTGGGCGTGCGAGGACCACTACGGCACCACCACCGTCATCCCGGCAGGCTCGTACACCGTCAGCGTCCAGGCGCTCGACGGCACGGCCGGCTACCTCGGCAAGGCGCCGGAGTACACCACCAAGTTGATCCAGGGGCCGAACAAGGTCACTGACCTCGGCACCGCTCACATCGTCATCGAAGGCATGTAACAGCCCGTCTGCGGTTACACTGACCGCATGCGTTCCGTCATCGGCGTCTCGCTGCTCGCGCTCCTCATCGGGTGTGGCAACGAAGACGCCGGTGGTGTTTTTGTCACCGCAAGCTGGACGTTCCGCAGCGTCAGCTCGAGCTCCGCGCTCGCCTGCCCCGCCGGGTTCACGCTCGCGGCGCTCCACGCGCGGGCCACCGATGGCTCGCCGTGCAATGACGCGGGCGACACCGATTGCGTTTCTCCGCTGCCGTGTAGCCCGGGCGCCGGGACAAGCACGAAGCTGCTCCCGGGTGTCTACGAGGTGTGGCTCGCGATCACCAACGACGACGCAAGCGCGACGTACACGACGACGACATCGGACACCCTCGACCTCTCGCTCGGCGACAAGGCGTTTGCACGGCAGATCCTGACCGACGGTGGCGTCTTCAAGCTCGCGTGGAAGCTGAAGGGCAGCGACGGCACCCCGCGCACCTGCGAGCAAGGCACCGTGTTCGGTGTCGTGATCTCCGCGGTCAATGAAGCCGATCCGTCGAGTGCCAACACCGACGAGATCGATTGCGACAAGGGTAGCGGTTACTCGTACGGC
>JAYVWH010000304.1:0-7065 GCA_043786265.1 Kofleriaceae bacterium
ATGGCCTCCTCCCATGGTGACGAACTTCGCGACTCGCCGAGAGCACATGGTCGACCGCCAGATCAGGGCGCGTGGCGTCCGCGACCCGCGCGTGCTCGCGGCGATGACGGCCGTGCCCAGGGAGGCGTTCCTCCCGCCCGCGCTCGCCGAGTTCGCGTACGAGGACCGCCCGCTGCCGATCGCGGCCGAACAGACGATCTCGCAGCCGTATATCGTCGCCCTCATGACCGAGGCGCTCGGGCTCCGTCCCGACGAAGACGCGCTCGAGATCGGCACCGGCTCCGGGTACGCCGCGGCGGTGCTGGCCCACGTCGCACGGCGCGTCTACACGATCGAGCGCCATCCGGATCTTGCAGAGAGCGCGCGCGATCGGTTGACGGAGCTCGGATACGGCAACGTGGAGGTGCGCTGTGGCGACGGCACGCTCGGCTGGAGCGAGCACGCACCGTTCGGTGGGATCGTGGTCGCGGCGGGCGGACCGGACCTGCCGCAGACGTTACTCGACCAGCTCGCGATCGGCGGCCGACTCGTCATGCCGGTTGGCGAGAGCCGGGAGCAACAGCTCGTCCGCGTCACCCGCACCAGCGAGCACGAGTACCGCCGAGAGGACCTCGGAGCGGTGATGTTCGTGCCCCTGATCGGCGAACACGGTTGGGCCGATGCCGGCGATCCGCGCGCGACCCGCGGCACGTGGCCACCACGCAACCCGGGGCCACTGCGCGCACCGAGCCCGGCCTCGCGACCGGCGCTCGTATCGAAGCTGATCGCGCAGTGCGCCGAGCCGATCGGCAGGATCGAGGACGTCGCGCTCGACACGCTGTTCGACCGGATCGGCAACGCGCGCGTCGTCCTGCTCGGCGAGGCGACGCACGGCACGTCCGAGTTCTATCGGATGCGGACCCGCATCACCCAGGAGCTGATCTCTCGCCGGGGGTTCACCGCGGTCGCCGTCGAGGCGGACTGGCCCGACGCCGCGGCGGTCGATCGCTACATCCATGCGCGACCGCCGCGACCGGCGCCGTGGGTGCCGTTCGAGCGGTTCCCGAGGTGGATGTGGCGCAATCGCGAGGTGCAGGCGCTGATCGAGTGGCTGCGTGCACACAACGCGGAGACCCCGGTACCCGAGCGCAAGGCGAGCTTCTCTGGGCTGGACCTGTACAGCATGTACACGTCCGCTTACGAGGTCGTTCGCTATCTCGATCGGGTCGATCCGGTCGCCGCGCAGGCGGCGCGCGAGCGCTACGGACGGCTCACGCCCTGGGAGAGCGATCCGGCGGCGTACGGGCGCGCCGCGCTCGTCGGCCGCATGCACTCGTGCGAGAAGGATGTCGTCGCGATGCTGCGCGAGCTGCTCGCAAAACGCCTCGACTACGCGGCGCAGGACGGTGACGAGTTCTTCGATGCCGCGCAGAACGCACGCGTCGTCGCCGGTGCGGAGCACTACTACCGCGCGATGTACCACGGCGCCGTCGAATCGTGGAACCTGCGCGATCAGCACATGTTCGACATCCTGCGCTCGGTCCTCGCTCACCGCGGCGGAGACACGAAGCTGATTGTCTGGGCGCACAACTCGCACGTCGGTGACGCCGGCGCGACGGAGATGGCCGTCCGTGGCGAGCACAACGTCGGTCAGCTGTGCCGCAAGGCGTTTGGCGACGGCGTGTTTGTCGTCGGGTTCGGCACCGATCACGGCACCGTCGCCGCCGCCCACGCATGGGACGAGCCGATGGAGCGCATGCGCGTGCGGCCGGCGCGCGCCGACAGCTACGAGCGCCTGTGTCACGACGCGGGCGTCCCGGCGTTCATGCTCCACCTCCGCGCGCCGGTGCGCGACGAGCTACGCGACGAGCTCGCGGATCCGCGCCTCGAGCGGGCGATCGGCGTCGTCTACCGGCCGGAGACCGAGCTCGAGAGCCACTACTTCCAGGCGATCCTGCCCGCACAGTTCGACGAGTACATCTGGTTCGACGAGACCTGTGCCATCGAGCTGATCGGCGCCGGCGTCCCGCCCGAGCATCCGTTCGCGCTCGGCGAGGCCCGCGATCGATGAGCCCCGCCGACGTTCCACACCATCTCATGTGGAGCCTGCGGCTAACTTTTGTTCTGATGGCGTGATGCCCCCCGAGCTCCAGCTCGCGGTCGCGTTCTTCGTGCCCACGATCGTGTATCTCGCCGACGCGATCTGAACGCAGACCGAAGCGATCCCTATCGGCCAGCGAACTTCACGAGGTGTGCGACCACCGTGGGCAACGCGTCGGGCGTCACCGAGATGCTATCGATCCCGATCGAGGCGAGGAAGCCCGCGAACTCGGGCCGATCGCTCGGCGCTTGCCCACACAGGCCCACCTTCTTGCCGCGTGCATGGGCGGCCTTGACGACCTGCGTGATCAGCAACTTCACGCCCGGATCCTCTTCGTCGAAGATGTCGGCCAACAGCTCGGAGTCGCGATCGACACCGAGCGTCAGCTGAGTGAGATCGTTCGAGCCGATCGAGAATCCATCGAACAGCTCGCAGAACTGATCCGCGAGCACGACGTTGTTCGGGATCTCGCACATCACGTAGACCTCGAGCTCGAGCTCTCCGCGAACGAGCCCGTTGGTCGCCATCTCGGCGAGGACCTTGCCCGCCTCGCCGAGCGTTCGACAGAACGGGATCATCACCTTGACGTTGGTGAGCCCCATGGTCTCGCGCACCCGCTTGATCGCCTGGCACTCGAGCGCGAAGCCCTCACGGTAGCGTGGGCTGTAGTAGCGGGACGCGCCGCGGAACCCGATCATCGGATTGGCTTCGACGGGCTCGAACGCCGCGCCGCCCAGGAGGTTCGCGTACTCGTTGCTCTTGAAATCCGAGAACCGGACGATCACCGGGCGCGGCCAGAACGCGGCAGCGATCCGCCCGACACCAAGTGCGAGCCGATCGATAAACAGCTCGCTCGGCACGGTGCGATCCGCCGTGCGCGCGCGGATCTCGGCGAGGGCGGCCTGATCGGTCACCTGCTCGGGGTGGAGAAGCGCCATCGGGTGCACGCCGATATGCGAAGACACGATGAACTCGATCCTCACCAGCCCGACGCCAGCGCTTGGCAACAGCCCGAGCTGGAACGCGTTCTCCGGGTTTCCAACGTTGAGCATCACCGGGACAGGGGGTGTCGCGATCGTCGCGGGATCGATCGTCTCCCGTTCGAACGGCACTGCGCCCTCGTAGACCCGGCCCTCGTCGCCCTCGGCACACGACACGGTGACTGTCTCGCCAGTCGCGAGCACCCGCGTGGCGTTGCCGGTGCCGACGACACACGGGATGCCGAGCTCGCGCGCGATGATCGCGGCATGGCAGGTCCGTCCTCCCTGATCGGTCACGATCGCGGCCGCGCGCGCGAGCACCGGCTCCCAGTCCGGGTCGGTCATCTGCGCGACAAGCACGTCGCCGGTCTGGAACCCGACAAGCTCACCGGGGTCGTGGATCACCCGGACCGGCCCGGAGCCGATCCGCGTGCCGACGCTCTTGCCGCGGACCCGCGTCGTGCCATTGCCGCGGATGCGAAACGTCTCGATCTGCGACGTCGTGCGGCGCGCGTGCACCGTCTCGGGTCGCGCCTGCACGACGAACAGCTCACCGGAGCGGCCGTCCTTCGCCCACTCGATGTCCATCGCCATCCCATAGTGCGTCTCGATCGCGACGGCCCACCGCGCGAGCGCGAGTACCTCGTCATCGGCCAGCACGAGTCGACGCCGCTGATCGATGGGGACGCGCACCTCGCGCGTGGTGCCCGAGTCGCCCTCGGCGTAGATCAACTTCACCTGCTTGTCACCGACGTCACGGCGGACGATCGGCGAGAACCCGAGAGCGAGCGTCGGCTTGTGCACCGTGAACTCGTCGGGATTGACGCGGCCCTTCACCACCGCTTCGCCAAGCCCCCACGCGCCACTGATCTCGACGACATCTCGGAATCCTGACTCCGGGTCGAGCGTGAAGATCACTCCGGCGCACCCGAGGTCGCTGCGCACCATCTTCTGGACGCCCACCGACAGCGCGACGTCGCGATGCTTGAAGCCTCGCTCGATCCGATAGACGATCGCTCGGTCGGTGAACAACGAGGCCATGCACGCACGGACCGCATCGAGCAGCGCGGCCGCGCCACGGACGTTCAAGTACGACTCGTGCTGGCCCGCGAACGACGCACCGGGCAGATCCTCCGCAGTCGCGCTCGAGCGCACGGCCACGTCGGTCGCCGGCTCATCGTACTGGCGCGAGAGTGTTTCGTACGAACCCGCGATGGCGTCGGCGATCTCGCGCGGAAGCGGCGCGGCGCGAACTCGCTCGCGGATCTTCTGAGCGGTGCGTTGCAGCGCGCCCACGTCGCGACCGTCGATCCGATCGAGCGCACTGTAGATCTCGTCCTCGAGCCGGGCCTCGCGGAGGTGGCGGCGGAACGCATCGGCCGTGAGAGCGAACCCGTCGGGCACGCGCACGCCAAGCGGCTGGAGGTGCGCGATCAGCTCGCCCAGGTTCGCGTTCTTGCCACCGACGACCGCCAGCTGCGTCAGGTCGAGCCGGCTAAACGGCAGCACGAGGTCGATCACGGCGACTCCTCGAGCCGGTGCTTCGGGCTGGGCTCGCGGAAAGCGTCAGCGAACCCCGTCGCGTCTCGAACCAGCTTCTCGCGCGCGGCGGATCGAAGTAGGAGTTGTTTGCGAAGCATGCGCACCAGCGTTTCAAGGCGCATGCCACGCTCGCGGCGGTTGCGAGGCGAGCCTCGCACCGCTGCGTGCGATTACGCGGAGCACGCAACGTCTGCGTCGCGACGCACTGCACGCAGCTGTTGCGCATTCGTCGCGGACCGACTTCGATGCGAGCCGAGTTACCTGGCGCGTCCGATGCATTCAGGAAGGGTAGATCGCAAGGACGTGAAGGATGGCGGTATCCGAGATTCTGAAGGCTGTGGATCCGGCACTGCGCGCGGTACCGGAGTCCAATCGATCACGTGAGTCGATGATGAGAAAGGGCGTACGACTCAGCGGCTGGCGCCGCGTCGCGGGCGCGATGTGGAGCGCCCCCGACAATCCGCAGATCTTCGGAGCCCTCGAGCTCGACGCGCGCCCTGTTCTCGCGTTCATGGAGCGCGAGCGTTCTCTCGGGGGACGCCTCACGCCGACCCACCTTGTCGGGCGCGCGCTCGCCCATGCGCTGGAGGCGGTGCCGGATCTCAACGTTCGCATCGTTGGAGGCAGGGCTTACCCGCGTGGCAGCATCGACATCTTCTTCATCACGGCGGTCGCGCAAGGCCACGACCTGTCGGGCGTGAAGGTCTGCGACGTCGCGCGGCGGTCCGCGCGCGCGGTCGCTGCCGAGCTCGCGACGCGGAGCGCGGCGATCAAGAGCGGCAGCGACCGCGAGTTCTCGCGCAGCAAGCGAGTGCTGGACGCGTTGCCGTCGCGCCTCTTGCGTGGCGTGTTGCGCGGGACTGCGTTCCTGACCGAGACGCTCCAGCTCGATCTCCCGATGCTCGCGATGCGGCGATCTCCGTTCGGCAGTGCGATGGTCACGAGCGTCGGCGTGTTCGGCCTTCCGCAGGGGTTCGCGCCACTGGCCTGGATGTACGACGTGCCGCTGCTCGTGCTGGTCGGCGAGATCACGGCGCGGCCGGTCGTCGTCGACGGAGCTGTCGTTCCGCGCGAGATCCTTCCGATCACCGCCACGATCGATCATCGGTTCGTGGACGGCTGGCATGTCAGCGTCGCGATGAAGGCGTTTCGCGAGTATCTCGCCGCGCCCGAGCGGTTCGAACCGAGCACACGGTAAGCTCGCCACACGTTCAGTTGAGCTGAAAGCTCATCCGACGCGTGGCCAGCGTCGGCGAACGGACGTCGGGCCACAGCGAGCACGCCGGGCGGTAGCCCAGCTCGCGAGCTGCACGCGTCCCGTCCATGACGCCGCCGAAGTGGAATCGGCGCATGTTGAGGTCGTAGCGAAACTCGCGTCCGATGGTCCACCTCCGCAGCTGGTAGATTGGTGCGAGGAGCGGTCCTGGGATCGCGATCCCTCGTCGCCCGAAGCGCCGGGTGATGGCCGAGAGGGGCAGCGTGTCGGCGCCGACGATGTTGAACACGCCACTCGCGCGTAATCCCGCTGCGAACGTGACCGCGCGAGCGTAGTCTTCGATCGACAACAGGTTGATCATCGGATCGAACCCGAGCGGCCGGAAGCATACCCGCGACTGGAGATAGTCCCAGAGCTGGCTGCCGGCACCCTCGGCAAGCACCTCCGCGGATCGTAGGACTGCAATCGAGAGTGGCCCCCGCCCGATCTGCGCGCACACGGTCACATCGGCCTCGACCCGATCTCGCACCCATTGCGGCGCTGCCGGATCGAGCTCGAGTGGAACGTCCTCGTCGAGCAGGTTTGGCTCGCTCGCTCGAACGGCATAGACCTCGGCCGCGCTGCGATGGATGAACCGCCGGATGGTTGGATGACGCGCCGACTCGAGGACAAGCTGGCGCGTCGTCGCGACGTTGAGAGCGTGGACGTCACGGCCGGTGGCCCGAACGCTGCGATGCAACGCGCCGTGGATGACCGTATCGATGCCGAGATCGCGCCCGGCGCGGAACAGCAGATCGTGGACTGCTCGGGAGCGCGTCAGATCGATCGCCTGGTACGTGAACCGCGATCGATGACAGGTGGCCGGCACTGCGTCTGGCTCGAGACCGACGGCGAGAACGTGACCTACGCTCGGATTCGCGAGGAGCTGCTCGACGATCTCGACGCCGAGCGGCGTGGTGGCCCCCGTGACGAGGACGTTCACGGCCTCCTCCGTTCGGCGAGGCCGCGTTCGATCAGGCTCGCAACCGCTTCGTGCGTCTCGGCTGCCGCGGCGGCGACCTGTCTCGGATCGTCGGCGGCACTCACCGTATACCGGTGGTGCAGCTCGATCGGCCGCCCGTAGTGGATCGACAACCGCACGGGCAGGGGAAACGGCGTCATTGGAATCGGGATGTACGGAGCCCCGAACAGCCCGAAGGGGAGGCGCAGAAGCACCGGCCAGCTCTCCTCCGCGCCGATGATCGCGA
>JAYVWH010000305.1:0-1906 GCA_043786265.1 Kofleriaceae bacterium
AAAGAAAGTGGCAGCACTGCTGCAACAATCTCCTGACGGTCAACGCCGCCGCGCTCGCATGCGACCTCGGCGCGCGATCGACGAGGCCCTACGGGGCCGCCACTCGTGAGATCTGCGGGACCACAATGCTTCCGGTCCCGGCGCCGACTGAACCTCGGGGATGTCGCAGTCGAGTGCTATTTTTGAAGCATGAGCAAAGCAGCTCATGAAGTGTTCGACGAGGCGTTGGCTCTCTCCGAGGACCGCGGCAAGCTCGCCGAGAAGCTCGTAGACAGTCTCGATGCGACGGCCGACCCTGATGCCAAAGAGGCGTGGACGGCCGAGATCGAGCGTCGGCTCGCGAAGATCGAGGCAGGTCAGGCGAAGTGGATCTCCAATGAGTAAAGGCGTCGCACGGCTGCGACGTGCGGCGCACGATCGATGACCCGCAGGCTGTTGGCCCGGCCCTGCCCCGCCCAGTGTCGCAACAGCCTGCAGCTCTACGACTGCGCTGCGTACTTGGCCTGCATGGCGCCGAGGTTCGAACGAAGCGCATCGCGCCAGTCCGCCGGAGCAACGAGCTCGGCGAACGGCCCGAACGTCTGCACCCAGGGAATCACTTCCCACTGCGCACTCGATCGGATGCGATAGAGCAAGCGTCCGTCGGGAAGGCGCTGCTTGCGCTCGTCCGGGTGATACGTCCGCTCTTCGAGCTTCCATGCAATCTCGGCATCGAAGACCACCTCGACTTCCACTTCGGCATCGTTGACGAAGATGCCGAACGCCTTCGAGATGTGCGCATCGACGTCGACGCGCGGAGCTGCGAACTCGTCATCTGACTTCGTCAGGCCACGGATACGCTGTACCGCCAGCGTCGTAATCCGGCTGTGGTCGCCTAGGCACACGAGTAGGTACAGCGCCGAGCGATGCCACACGAGCTTCAGCGGACGAGCACGATGCGGACGGGCGACTTCTTTACCCGCGGCGCGATACTCCACCTCGCACACACGACGGCGCGCGATGGCGTCGACCAGGTCGTCGATGATCTCGTGCTGTGCCGCGTAGTCGACGGTTCCGCGCGGATGCGGCGCGAACACGCGCACCAAGGATTCGAGCCCGCCATTGTGGTGCTTGCTCATCAGGCCGCGGATCTTGGTGATGACAGCAGAGAGATCCTCATGAATCGGCGTGCCTGCAATTCCGACGAGCGCCGCGTGTGCCGCGTAGATCGCGAGCAGTGCCGCGGCTCGGGGCCGCTTCACGTCGGCTCGATTCATCCCGCGTACAAGGACTGTGCACTGCCGAAGTGGGAGCGCGCGAACAGCGAGCCCTGGCAGACAAAGTGACTACTGCGCCCGACAACCGACGACTCGCGCTTTGCCGACGCCTTCTGGAAGCTTCTAGACGACCTTCGGAGCAGACGCAGCGACTGTGATGCGGATCTCTAGGCCGAGCTCCTCGGCCAGCAGGTCGGATTTTCGCACCAGAACTGCGTCGGCGACCTTCGACGGTCCGTCACGCACGACGAGATCGAGCACGAGCGCGTTACCCATGCGCATACACAAGATCTTCTCCACACGTGACCGGTGCGTGGCGTCGAGACTGTCAGCCAGACGGAGCAAGCCCGTGAGCTTGCGCAGCTGTGCGCGCTGCGGCTTGCGCAGCGACGACGCGGCGATGAGTGAGCGGGATGTGTCTGAGTCTTTGCGGTGACAGCGCGCCATCAGCGCGACCATCTCTCGGTCCGCCCCGTCGAGGCCGGGGATCCGACCCGACATGATCATGTATTGGCTGTGCCTGTGGTGTCCGCGCCGGTTCACCACCTCACCGACGTCGTGCAGGACGGCCGCGACCTCGAGCAGCACGCCACGATCCTCGGGAAGCCGGTGCTCATCGCGCAGCTGGTCGAACAGCATGCGCGCGAGAA
>JAYVWH010000306.1:0-4516 GCA_043786265.1 Kofleriaceae bacterium
GACGCAGGCGTCAAACAGATCCGCTTCGCAGCTCGCCTCCGGGCGACCGTAGAGGAACTGAAATGCCATGCGGCACGTGCGGAACTGGTGCTGGCTGGATTCGACGAGGGCCTTCACGAGGTCGGCGTCGTTAGCGATCGTCTTGCCGCCGAGGATCTGCTGCGGTCCCTCGGTCGGCGGGACGAACGTGATGTTGTTGTCCGGGCCGCTCCGCTTCGACAGGACCTTGGCGACCTTGTCGAGCGCGAAGTACGGGTCGTAGTGACACCCGCGACAGCCGTTCGCGAGTCGGCCCGTCGCCGAGATGTCGACCCCCGGTGAGTTGGTCACCGCGCCAACATCGAGGCCGATCACGTTCTGCTGGATGCGGAACGCGGCGGACAGGCGATAGCCCTCCTCCTCGTTGCCGGCGTAGCGCTCCATCCACGGCCGGCTGCGGAAGTAGCCCAGGCCGCTCGTATCATCGACGACCTGCGCGGTCGCTGGATTGCCGCCCGCGGCGGGCACGGCATCGACGCGGTACTTGCCGTCGAACAGCTCGTGCCACGGGCGCCCGTTGGTCAGCACGTGCTTCGAGAGGAAGTACGTCGCATCTGCCGCTGGTGTCATCGCTGGCTCGGGGTTGAGCTCGCTGTTGACGAAGCGCGAGAACTGCTCGATGAACAGCGGGTCCGCGAGCAGCGTATCGATCTGCGCCTGCGGATCCGACGCAGCGAGCAACGTCGCATCCGGCGCACGGCCGGTCAGCGACATCGAGAGCCGCGTCGCGCAGCGCACGCGTGCTGCGTCGTCGCCGGGCGTCACGCCTTGTGAAGTGTGGATGGTCGCCCACGACGCCATTACTGCCGCCGGAAGTGCCACCGCGATGAGGTATCTGAAACGCATCGAAGCCTCCGGTCCCACCTATCAGCAAGGGGTTGGCCAAGCTCACAACCGTGCCGATCACCAGTAGTCTCGGCGGGTTGGCGCGCGGTCGATGGGGGAGGCTGCCTCGCCTTGTTGGGTGAGCCCGACAAACGGAAGGGTCAGAGCACAACTTCACTACTTCACTACTTCGGCCCCCCGGAAGCCGCGGCTGCCGGCAACGCGCGCCGTGAACAATGGTCGATGGCTAGCGGCGTAGCCGGTGCGTGGAGCGCAATAGGCCGGATCTACTCGGTGCTGCATCCCGTGGGCACTGGCACGCCAGCGGCAATAGGGAGCTGCCATGAAGACGCTCCTCGCCAGCCTGCTCCTCTCCTCCTCCCTCCTGGGCTGTGCCACGGATGCGCAAGACGGCGAAGACTGCTTGCCCGGTGACGCCGAGTGCAACCCGACCCCGCTCTCCGACGGCAAGGCCGACGGCTTCGATGACAAGAACGATCCGGCCGCGATGTCGCGCCACCTCGTTTACAAGCTCGATAGCCTGCCGAAGAAGGGCTACCGCAACACGCCGGCGTGGAAGTCGAAGTATCCCGAGGCAGTCGGCCGCGCCGAGACCATCTGGGCCGACACTTACTGGCCCGCGACCGAGGGCTCGCACAACGCGCGTTGGCAGGGCCCGACCGTGAAGTCGCCGCTCGAGAAGTATGACGCAGCATTCAACAACGCACCCGGCTGCGCGACGCAGCCCGAGATGTCCGGCGCTGGCTCGAAGGCCAAGTGGGACACGTACAACCAGTGCGCCGGCCCCGCTGCGAAGTGGCAAACCGAGGAGTACCAGGGCATCGGCCAGATGCACAACGGCATCGATGACGACCACGACGGCAAGACCGACGAAGACGGCACCGATGGAATCGACGGCATCCAGGGCTGGTGGGGCACCTGCCACGCGTGGACGCCCGCCTCGATGATGATTCCCGAGCCGCAGCACTCGGTTGTCGTCAACGGCGTGACCTTCGATGTCGGTGACATCAAGGCGCTGATCCAGAACGTGTTCGACTCGACCGAGTCCGTGATGCTCGGCGGTCGTTGCAACGCCAAGGAGATCCATCACGACGCGACGGGCTCGGCAAACGACGAGTGCGCCGACGTCAACCCGGGCGCGCTCCACGTCGTCATGACGAACTTCGTCGGCATCAACCAGCTACCGCTCGTCGAGGATCGCACCACGAACTTCGAGGTGTGGAACCAGCCGGTCGCCGGCTACGAGGTCACGAAGCAGGATCTCGTCGATGCCAAGACTGCCAACATGTGCGTCGGCGGGACAGGCGACAAGTGGTCCTACAACACCAAGGCAAAGAAGCTCTACGAAGTCCGCATGACGGTGACCTACGTCGGTGAGTCTGGCGCAGACAACACGCCGCACGGCTTCAAGAACAACACGTCGACCGACTCGTATCACTACATCCTCGAGGTCGGCTCGTACGGCAAGGTCATCGGCGGCCGCTACTGCACCGACGGCGAGAACCGCCACATCGACTTCCTGTGGGCGCCGACGGGTGACTACGCCCCGACCAACCCGAACGTCGACGTCACCAAGGTCCGCGACATCATCAAGAAGTCGGTTTCGCGCTAACGCTGAGACGCTTCGCGAGCACGCGCGCTGACTCCGTGATCGCATCACGCTCGAGCAGCGCGCTTTCGCGTTGTGATCCACGCGCCGTGCTCGTCGCACTCGAGACGCTGCGCACCACACCGTGCTCGTCGGACAGTGCCGCGCGAACCTCGGCGCGAATCTGCAGCTCGCCGTGACGCGTGCGAGCATGACTTCGATAGCAGCAAGTCAGATGCCGCGAGAGCCGTGCGTGTTCGCCACTGCGTCGATACCGGATGTGCGCCGTGTGTCAGGGACAGCTGTGAAACGCGTGCTCTTGCTCGGGTGTCGTCTGCGAGCTAGCGCCCCCGCATTGCGCGTGCAGCTGTTCGGCCTGCGCCGCCAGTGACAACGCGAGTGCGAACACGCCGTCCTCGTCAAGCACGCCATCGAAGCGTGTCACGTACGAGAGCCCTGCGGTCCACGCGCCGACGTTGAGCTTCGCGTACTGACGCCAGCGTGGAAGCCCGCGCGCCGTCGCGAGTGCGTCGAGTGCGGCGACCTGACACTCGGCGTCCTTGCCGCTGTCGTGAAGCTGCCCTGCTTCCGCGAGGCGATACCGCGCGAGGTTGATTCCGCGCGCGGCTGCATTGCCGCTCGCCTCGCATGTGGCTTTGCCACTCGCACCGCAGGCGTCGAGC
The DNA here is from genome assembly GCA_043786265.1 of Kofleriaceae bacterium. GTDB lineage: Bacteria > Myxococcota_A > Polyangia > Haliangiales > Haliangiaceae > JABFXX01. The sequence continues at coordinate 3,157 of JAYVWH010000306.1, forward strand.
TTGGAGCGCCGCAACGTGGTGTATTGCGCGACCGTCACGCAGCGCAGCGACTCGTGCGTCACCGGATGTTTGACCGCGCGAACCGCGCCGCCGAGAACGCTGAACGTCTCACCGCGCGGCGCCTTGCCGACCCGGTGCTCGGCGAGCGAAGCGGCGATCTCTGCCTGCCACGTGTCCTTCTTGTGCACCTTCGGTGGGCGCCGGCGAAACGCACGCGCAACGGGCCGCTTGGCGTCGAGCTCGACGATCAACCATGCGCCGCCCTCGTCACGCTGGCAGACCTGGTGCTGCAGCTCGACCTTGCCCGCGAGCTTGGTACCCGCGCGGGGATCCTTGGACTCGGCGGGATAGCAGGTAGGCGCGCAGTGTTGTGGGGCCCATTTCGCCGCGTCGTCGCAGGTCGCGGCGAGTGCATCCTGGACCTCGCTCTCGAGTGCGCGATGCTTCGTCACGATCGCTTGCCGCTCTTCACGGTCGGCGCGCTCGCGCTCCACACGAAGCTCTGCGTCGCTCCGGCCCGTGCTTTTCGCGGTCGTCGTCGCGGGTGCTCTGTCCTGCGCTGCACAACCGGCGATGACAGCGAGCCACAGACAGCGCTTCACGCGGCGAGTATGGCGACGTCGGGCTCCATCTGTCAGCACATTTCCGAGCGCGTTTTCGGGACACGATTTCGGTGAAGGGCGCCGACGACACGACGTCTCTCTCCACGAACGGGGAGCGTGTTTCGCTTCCGAAAGGGTGAATGAAATGAATCGCCGTCTATTTATTCCGTACACGACGACGCCGCCGGCTTACCGCCCGCATCGCGCGCTCCGGCAGTCGCGCTACACGGTGGTACGACCGCGTCGCACGCAAGCGTCGTGGTCCATCGAGGGCAGCGTCCGATTCTAAGCCGCTCGTGACCCGCGCGATCCGTCAAACACGGATCGCGCTTTTGCGTTTCGGTGCCGCAGGGAGCGTGCGCAGACAAGCGCGCGTGTACGCGCCGCGAGACGAGCGCGCACACTCATCATTCGCGTTGTTACGCAGACGGCTGTAACCGGGACGCCCACCACTTCCCGCAATGTGACGGCCGGCACCCATTCCGGCACGGGCATCCATGATGCTGCCTCGCAATGTTGGTCTTCCTGGGAGGGAAACTGATGTTGACCAATACCGTCGAGCCTCGACGCATCGTCAAGCACGCCAGCAAACAGCTCAAGGAGCCCCACTCCTGTCAGGGTTGTGGTGAGCATGGATTTCTCCAGTCCATCGCGTTGCCGTTCTGTGCGAGCTGCCTGGACTGGGCGCGGCAGAAAAATCTCGTCGAGTGGGATGACCTCGGGGGAGGCGACTGACCGCTCGCGCACCGGGTAGCATG
>JAYVWH010000307.1:0-3646 GCA_043786265.1 Kofleriaceae bacterium
CCGTGGTCGGCCGCCGTTAAGCGACGAGCGCCGCGAGGCCCGGAGGTAATGGTGCCTCCGCGGTCACGGTCCCGCCCTCGGGGTGCGGGATCGCGATCATGGCTGCGTGGAGCGCGTGGCGCGGCACGACGAGTTTTTTCGCCAGGTCCGGCGTGAGCCCGGTCGCGCAGTACTCGATGAACGTATCGTCGCCGTGCGTGTACAGCTTGTCGCCGACGATGCCGAACCCCGATGCGGCCAGGTGCGCGCGGATCTGGTGCTGCCGGCCGGTGACCAGCGTACAGCGTACCAATGCGTAGTCGGAAGATCGCCGCTCGACTCGCACGCGCGTGATCGCGGACAGGCCCGACGGATCGGGGAGCATGCGGACGTGCGGAAGCTTCGTCGCGTCCCCGGGCTGTGACAGGCGCAGCGGGATGTCGAGCACGGTCTCGCTGTCCCACGGCGGCTGGCCGTGCACGATCGCGAGGTACTGCTTCGTCGCCCTGCCCTTGTCGGCGATCGCGCGCTTCAGAAACGCCGCGGCCTCGCGGTCGCGTGCGAGCACCAGGCAGCCGCTGGTCTCGCGGTCGAGGCGGTGACAGATCTGCAGCTCCCGCTCGTCCGGGTAGCGCTCCCACATCACGCGCGTGAGCGTGTTGAAGTAGAACTTCGCGGTCGAGTGGACCGGCAACATCGCAGGCTTGTCGATCACGCGCATACGCGCGTCCTCGTGCAGGACCGTAAACGTGCGCGGGCACGGCGGCTCGGCACGGGCCTCGCGGCGGATCACGTAGTGCTCGCCCGCCGCCACCGACGTCGACGGCTTGGGCTGGTGACCGTCGCTGCGCCGCAGCTGGGTCTCGATGATGCCCTGGATCTTCGTGCGCGAGAGGCGCGTGATCTGCGTCTTCACGAAGTGATCGAGGCGCAGCCCGGCGAGCCCGGGCGGCACGATCAGGTGGCGTTCGATGATCTTCGGCTTGCCGTCGACGTCGAGGTGCGAATTGACCCCGAGGTCGACACCCACGTACGCGGACAACGCCGCGAGATCCGCGCTCGCGTCGCCGCCCTCCAGGTCGTCGCCATCGTCGACGTCGTCGGTGTCGTCACTCGGCGTCGTCATCATCGACGCCCGCAGCCTCGATGTCGTACTTCTTCATCAGCTTGCGGAAATACTTGCGATCGATATCGGCCGAACGCGCGGCGTGCGAGATGTTGCCGGTATTGCGGCGAAGCATCTGCAAGATGTAGTCGCGCTCGAACGTAGCGACCCAGCGCTCCTTGGCGTCCTTGAACGTGACGCCCTCGGCGAGCAGCTCGTCGGGTGTGGCGGGTGGCGTGGGCGACAGCGCCGAACCGACCGCGGGGTTACCGCCCGTGGGCTGGCGCGGCAGCGGGCGTGCACTGAGCTCGCGCTGCGGTCCCGGACGGGCCGTGCGCACGTAATCGGGGAGGTCCGAGACGTCCATCGTGCCGCTCGTGCAGAACGACACTGCGCGCTCGATCACGTTGACGAGCTCGCGGACATTGCCCGGCCACGGATAGTTCTGCAGCGCTGTCATCGCTTCGCGCGAGACCTGGCGTACCCGCGGCGTCCCGTTGGGGTGCCGGTTGTAGACGCCGTTCTCGAGGAAGTGCTGCACGAGCAGCGGGATGTCGTCAGCGCGATCCTTGAGCGACGGCAGATGCAGTCGCACGACGCTGAGGCGATAGAACAGATCTTGCCGGAACCGACCCGCCTTGACCTCGGTCTCGAGGTCTCGGTTCGTCGCCGCGATGATGCGAACGTCGACCTTCTGCGGCTTCGAAGCGCCGACGCGCCGGACCTCGCGCGACTCGAGCACGCGTAGCAGCTTGGGCTGCAGATCGATCGGCAGCTCGCCGAGCTCGTCGAGGAACAGCGTGCCGCCGTCGGCCTGCTCGAACAGACCCGTGCGCGTCATCATCGCGCCGGTGAAGCTGCCCTTCTCGTGGCCAAACAGCTCGCTCTCGATCAGGTTCGGCGGCACGGCGCCGCAATCGAACACGACAAGCTCGCCCTTGCTGCGCGGCGACAGGTTGTGAATCGACTGCGCGACGACTTCTTTGCCGGTGCCGGTCTCGCCGTCGATCACGACCGTGGTCGCGGTCGGCGCGATCTTCTCGATGATCGAGTAGATCTCGCGCATCTTCGCATTGCCACCGATCAGCCCGCCGCAGCGCTTGGCGCTCGACGGGACGATGTGGACCTCTTCCTCCTTGGCGTTGAACCGCAGCTGGCTCTGGCCGACGGACACCGTGCAGCCGGGCTTGAGGAACGCCTCGCGAACGCGGACCTTGTTGACGAAAGTGCCGTTGGTCGAGCTGTTGTCGACGAGGATGTACCCGGTGTCGTCCTGGACGATCTTGCAGTGGTAGCGGCTGACCGTGTCGTCGCTGAGGACAACATCGTTGTCGTCCATCGAGCCGAGCCGGATCTCTTCCTTGTCAAACGTCCACTCCTGGGTGGGGTCGTCGACGGACTGGAGCATGCACCGTCGCAGGTGCAGCGTCGGCCTCTGTTCGAGGTAGCTGACCTTGGTCGGCGGAACGAAGTCTGGAAACTTCTTCATAGAACCCGCGGCTCGTCGCCATCATACAAGCAAAACGGCCGCCTCGTCGTCCGCCCGCGCCCCGTAGACCTGATCGTCACGCGGCTTTGCGGCGTGCGCGCCTGCCGACGAGCACCCCGGCGACGGCGGCACAGACGACGACGAGCGCTCCAAACACGAACGGGAGCCGCGAATGCCCTGAACCGCCCTTCGGTGCGGCCGCACACGAACCGCCGTTCGGCAGCGCAAGTGCCGCCGGGGTCGCGGTCCACTGCGCCTCGAGGCCATCGTCGGACAGGGGGCCGCCGGGGCCGAGGAACCTCCAGTCATGACGAGGGTCATCGGCCGACCCGACCCGCGCCACCGTGACCGTGACGCCGGGGCTGTCCTCGACGAGGACCTCGGTCTCGCCGGGGCGAGGGATGCGGAACTGGTCGCGCAGCCGAAACGCCGCGCCCGGGGCGCAGATGTACGCGATCATGTCGACCGAGAAGGACCCCGCCGCCACCGACGAATTGCCCAGGCCCACGTCGACGACGGCCCAGCGGACGGGCTCCCGCGTGCCCCCGACGTCGAGCTCGAGCGACGCCGCGACCTGCGCACCCAGGTTGTCGCCGAAGCGCTTGGCCTCCCCGGCATCGATGGTGCCATCCCGGTTGGCGTCGAGGAGCTTGCGCTCGGAAGCGCCCGGGATCTCGCCGAAGAACACCGTATAGGCGAACCGGAACCCACCCCGCATCGGGGTGACCTTGAGGTAGCGGTTGTTGTCGTCCACCGAGGGCGCGACGTGGGCATCCGCCAAGGCGGATAGCGTGACGGTCAGCACGACCAGCGCACGGATGAACAAGGTCATTGACCGGGTTTGCGGCATCGTGGTCAATTCCGCGCCGAGGGTACCCCATGAAGAAGCTCGTGCTTTGTTCGTTGTTCGTGGCTGCGTGCGGTGGAGATGACAGCGCGGGCGGCAACATGCTGTTCGAGCCCAAGCCGGAGTGCTCCGGCGTCGAGGTCGCGACCTATATGGGCTCGCACCCGCAGGTCATCTCGGCACTGTCGATCGGCAGCGTCGAGGATGGCTTCGACCTCAACGGCGA
>JAYVWH010000308.1:0-2449 GCA_043786265.1 Kofleriaceae bacterium
CCGGCACGCCAAGGTTGTTCCCGAGCAGGCCTTCGCTGCTGGCTCCCCAGCACCATACCTTGGTGTCACTGGTCACCATGCACGTGCCATAGCCGCCCACTGACAGCGCCGTGATCGTCTGTCCGGTCGCAGTCGCGACGGAGAGGTCCACAGCGACCGGTGACGGCTGATCGGTCGTCATCCCGTTACCGAGTCTGCCGTCCGTCGGGTTGCGGGTCGGTGTCGTGTGGTTGCCCCGCCCGCCGCGGCCCCAGCAGTACAGGCCGTTCGTGCCACCGACGGTGCCCAGCGCGCACGCGTGCATCCGTCCGACATCGAACAGCGAGACATTCGAGAGCCCGGTGACCTGGACCGGGGTCGCCGACGCCGTGAGGGTCCCGTTTCCGAGCTGACCGCTGTCGTTGTGACCCCAGCACCACAGGGTATGGTCGGACTTGCGGGCACACGACGCGCTGTCGCCGAGCTTCAGGTCGACGGCATCGGTCATCACGCGGACCGGAGCCCGGGTGTCGAACGTCGATGTGAGGTGTGTCGGCCGCGACTGGCCGTAGTTGAACTGATCATTCCCCCAGCACCAGACCTCGTGATTCGCGAGCAGGGCGCAGGTGCGGCCGCGGGCCACACCCACATCCACGATCGAAGAGCTGCAGGCGCCACCACCGCATGCCAGGCCGGTATCGCAGGTGCTGGCGTCGCAGCACGCCTCGCCCTGGCCACCGCACGAGCAAGTGGCGCCATCGACGCACGTGAAGTTCGCAGTGCACGTGTCGCCACCGCAGCACGGCTCGTCGGTGCCACCGCAGCTGCACTTTCCGTCCGTGCACGCGAGATCCGAGCCGCACACCGTGCCGTCGCAGCACGCCTGACCCTTCGAACCACACGCGCCGCCGCCCACACACGTGCCGCCGACGTCGCCAGCGCCCGGCGAGTACCGCGAGCCACCCGCGCACGTCGCATCGGGATAGGCGCAGTAACCATCCGTGTAGCAGGTCCCGGTGACCGTCTCGAGGTTGCAGTCACTGTTGGTCTTGCAGGTGACGCCCCGGATGACCGCGGTGTTGTCACCGCAAGCGGCGATGGTGAGGATGCCGACGAGAAATACTGCGCGCATGGTGCCGCAACCTACACAGTCGCGCCAAGGTTTCCAAGTGGCCCGGGCCGGTCACAGGACCGGGCGGGGCAAGATCTGCCTTATCGAGCGCCCTCGAGCATGCGCAGATCGATCTTCGACAGCAGTGTCTTCACGCGCTCGGCCATGTCCTCGAACTCGGTGAGCTGCGAGGCCGTGTGCAGCTTGTTTGCGAAGTTCATCACACGGACGAGGTAGGAGAAGAGGTTTCCCTCCTCGTGCTCGAGCCCGTGCTTCACCACGAACTCGAGGAACGAGAAGTTTCCGTCCTCGATCTGCGCCCACGTGGTCTTGGGCTTCTTTCCGCCGTGCAGCTGGGGATGCGGAATCTTGCTGCTGAATTCCTGGTGGATCAGCTCGATCTTCGTCAACGGGCGCGGGTGGTCCTTGTCCCATTGCGCCTCGGCATCGTCCCACGTGATGTGCGGGTTCTCGATTCGCTTCTCGCGCATCCAGGTGCGCATCCACTCGCGCTTCTCGTCGTCACCCTTGCGGTCGAGCTGACGCTGGATGATGTCGTGGTCGATCAGGTACTCGACCAGCTCGCGTAGCTCGACGTACTCGAGCTGGTGATTGAACAGGATGTAGTAGATCAGCAGCCCATCCATCCCCTGTAGCTGGCCGATCATCTCGCCGGCGACCTGCTTGCCGTGCTCGTCGATCACACCGATCGCTTTGAGGTTGTCGACGAGCTGAGCGAGCGTCTTCAACAGCTCCTTGCGCTCGCGGTCTGTGATCAAGAGGTTCTCGATCACGGTCAAGATGTCGAGCCGCATCGACGGTGGCAGCGACGCCTCGGCTTCGGCCATGCGCGTGTCTGCGTCGGAAGCCACCAGATGCTTCTCGGTGAGATCCGGCAAGCCGATCGCGAGCACCTGCTCTGCCGTGATCTTTGTCTTGCTGCGCAGCTCGGCCGGTTCACCGCGGACGAGCTCGGCATGGACCTCGGGGGTCCACAGCACGTCGCCCTTGCGCTGTGCATCGCTGCGCGCGCGGTTGTAGACGCCCTTCTTGACCTTCTCCACGTCGTACGCCGGGCGCTTTGCCGCGTCCTTGAGCTCCTTCTTGAGCTCGCTGACGACTTCCTCGGGTGCGAGCGTGATTGCGAGGCCGCGATCATCGAACTGCGGGCGCCCTGCCCGCCCCGCCATCTGGTGGTACTCCGCGGCGGTCACCATGCGCGCCTCCTTCTTGATGAACTTGCGCAGCGCCGGAAACACGACCGTGCGAGCCGGCAGGTTGATGCCCGCGGCGATCGTCTCGGTCGACACGACGAACTTGATCAGGCGCTCGAGCGCGAGCTGTTCGACGAGCTGCTTG
>JAYVWH010000309.1:0-6491 GCA_043786265.1 Kofleriaceae bacterium
TTGATGATCACGACATCGGCGCTGCGCGGTAGGTCGAGCACGAGGGACACGCCGGCAGCTTGTAGCACGAGCACGGAATCGGGCAGACTTCGCACATGCCACGTCTGACCAGGCTCGATACCGGCGAAGAGATCGGGACGATCAGCGAAGATCACCTGAAGTTCCTGTCGGCCCAGCTCGAAGAGGACCACGAGGACGACAAGGACTACTTCATCGACCGCGAGACGCTCGAGCTGTTGTCTGATAACGGTGCCGATCCGGAGTTGCTCGCGATCCTCGAAAAGGGCCTCGGCCGTGACGACGAGATGGACATCACCTGGGAGTGACCGTCCGCTGCTGACGGAGCTGCCCACCGGCCGCAGCGGCTGCCCGGGCAGCCTGTCGCACCCCCTGCCGCCGCAACTCCAGTAGCCACCCGGCGGCGTGATCTCGCGATCTTGAGAGGGCCGCAAAGAGGCATCTTCCTTGCTGACTGCAGGGGTATGAAGCGCCTGTCTGCCCTGCTCGCCGCGACCGCCCTTGCTGCCCCCGTTGCCGCCTGTATCGACCAAGAGGACCCCTACGCCGGGGAAGGCATCAAGTCGGAAGACGGCAAGGATGACTCCAGCGCCCAAGGCGTGTTCCTCGATGCCGAGTTCACCGGCAAGCTCGTGACCGACTCGTCGTTTGACGACCGGAGCACGATCTCGGACCAGCTGCTCTTCACGGTCGGCCAGCTCAACGGCTACACGGCTGTCGGCCGTGTCGACAAGGCCGAGATCACCAACATTCAGAAGACCACGGTCGGCGGTAAGACGCAGATCACGTACAAGGCGAAGCTGCCGATCATCTGGGACAGGGGCAACGGCGCCGCCACCAAGATCGACCTCAAGCTGCCGCTCGACATTTCCTATGCGGGCCAGGAAGCGTTCGCGACCAAGTACAAGCACGACTGCGTCGACTTCGGCGCACACGATGTCGATGCCGGCTCGATGTTCTACTACTTCCGCCCGCGTAACTCGGGCTGCACGCTCGCCGCTGGCGATGTTCACTCGGTGACCGCGACGCTGACGCCGAGCCCGGCGCAGACGACCGGAAAGTTCCCCGAGTACAACAAGATCTGGGAAGACAACACGCTCAACGTCGTCGCCATCTTCGGCAAGTACGAGGACGGCGCGACCACCACCGCAGATGCCGGCATCGCCGGGTACAACGAGTTCGTCGCAGCGATGAAGTCCGAGCTGCGTGACCGCGGCCTGACCACCGTGCCCGCGAGCGTTCCGACGAGCCCGGGCGTTGCGGCCCCCGACATCGAGTTCAACGCGACCCTGCCCGACGGCAAGAAGATCAAGGTCGTCGCGATGCTGACCGACAATGTCAACACCGGTCTCTCGCAGCCGGCGTTCCGCGCCCGCTACGAGGCTCTGTCGACCCGCGCTGACTTCATCACCTACAACGGCCACGCCGGTCTCGGCAGCAACATCCGCGCGCTCGCCTCGGCGGGTAAGTGGGTCGCCGGTCAGTACGTCGTCGTGTTCATGAACGGCTGCGACACCTTCGCTTACATCGACGGCTCGCTGTCGAGCGCGCACAAGGCCGTCAACTCGGACGACACGACCGGCTTCAAGTACATCGACATCGTCAACAACGGCATGCCGGCGTTCTTCGCCAACATGGCCGAGTCGTCGCTCGCGATGTTCCGCGGCTTCGTCGGCTTCAACGAGCCGAAGACCTACGAGCAGATCTTCGCGCAGATCTCCGACTCGCAGATGGTGATGGTCACCGGCGAGCAGGACAACACGTTCACCCCGGGTGGCGGCGGTACACCGACCGCGTGGAATGGCCTCTCCGAGTCGGGCACCGTCGCTCGCAGCGCGAAGAAGACCTACACGACCCCGACGCTCGCCGAAGGTACCTACGAGTTCAAGATGACCGGCACCGGTGGCGACGCCGACCTCTACGTCCGCGTCGGCCGCGAGCCCTCGCTCACCGCCTACGACTGCCGCCCGTACAAGACTGGTTCGAACGAAACCTGCCGCGTGACCCTCGCGCAGCCGACGACGATCGGCGTGATGGTCAACGGCTACGCAGCGAGCTCCGCGTTCAAGCTCGTCGGCAAGAAGATCTGATCTCTCCTAGTACCTAGCTTCCGTTACTGATTACGCGGCTCCAGGGGACATGCTCCCACGGGCCGCGGCGCCGTTTTCGGGCTACTTCATCGACGCAGCGATCGAACGCGGCGTGATCTTCTGCCAGAACGCCAGCAGCGCGAGAATCACGGCGAACGTGGCTGCGGAGACGAGAACGAGGCGCGCCTTGTCGCTCGCGTGATGCAGCGCGAGCTTGGTCGCGAGACCGGCGACGAAGCCTCCGAGGCAGCAGCCGATGATTCCCCACGCAGCGTGCAGGTATTTTCCGAGCGGAAGATCGATCGCCTTGATGACGAGGAACGACAGCACGAGGAACGCGAGCGGATAGCCGACCGCCCAGCCGACCGCGACGGACAGGAATCCGAGGCGGTCGCCGAGGACATTCACGCTTAGCAGGAACATCGAGGGCACTACCACCGCCGCGACCATCATGTAGCGCAGCGTGCGCTCGGGGTGACCGATGCCATCGAGCAGCGGCGGACCGATGAAGCCAAGCGCGCGCAGCAGACCGACGAGGCACAGGACGTGCGCCGCGTTGACGACGTACGGAACGTCGGTGTCGTGCCAATTGTCGCCGACGTAGAAGATGCGCATGAACTCGGGGAGAATCAGCGCGATCAGCACCACGAACGGCAGCACCGCGATCAGATTGAGCCGCGTGAACTTGATGAACTGATCGGCGAGCGCGGGCCGATCGTTGCGTAGCCGCGCGAACGTGGGGAACGCGACATCGATGACGACGTTCGCGATCGTCTTCACCGGCTCGAGCACGAGGAAGTACGCGCCCGCGTAGATGCCGTTCGCCCACGCGCCGAAGTAATAGCCGACGATCGGGTAATCGAGGTTCGTGTAGAGCTGGTAGAGCACCTGGCTCGCCGCGCTGCGTGCGCCGAACTTCACGTACTGCGCGACCTCACGCGGCTGAAACACGAAGCGAGGGATGAATGGATGGCGCATCTGCATGATCACGCCGAACACGAACGCGCGGGTCAGGGCCGCAAACGTGAAGCACCAGATCGTGTAGCCGCTCGCGGCGAATGCGATCCGGGCGCCGCTCTCTGCGAGGTGAGCGAGCACGCGCGCGACCGCGATTTCCTTGAACCGCAGATTCTTGCGCAGCATCGCGAATGGGATCGCGTAGACGTTCTGGAACACCAGCTTGCCGCCATAGGCGATCAGCAACCAGCCGACGATCGGTTCTCCGACGACCCAGGCGTACAGCGGTCCGAGCCCGAGCAGCAGCACGAACAGGCCGCCCGAGATCATCATGTTGAGCCAGAACACCGTCGAGACGCGCAGGGGGGTGTGGTCGTCGCGCTGGATCAGCGACGACGTCACGCCGAGGTCGGCCGCCGTATCGAGCATCGTGTAGAACGGGAACGCGAGAGCCGCGATCCCCCAGTGCGCTACCGGCACCCAGATCGCCATCACCAGCATCACGCTGATGAGGTCGGCCACTGCGATCACCGCCTGCGCAGCAGCGGCCCACGCAACGCCGCGTGCGACCTGCTTGCTGAGGCCCGGGCCGGACGACACGATTCGCTGATACCACGTCCGTGATAGCGTCGCAGCGTTGAGCGAGCCGTCCCCAACGCCCGACAGCGCAAGCCTCGGTTCAGCCGAGGCGCGCAGTAGCGCCGAAGGCGATGCGGAGTCGATCGCCCGTGAAGTCCAGGTCGAGCCGGACCACTACGACTTCGAGCGCTACGACGATCCGGAGCGCTGGATGTCCTACTGGCACCAGATCCGCGCGGTGCTCTCGGTGCGCCCGAAGCGGGTCCTCGAGATCGGGCCCGGCTCGGGCGTGTTCCGCAATTACCTGAGGTCGGCGGGTGTCAAGGTGAAGACGCTCGACATAGATCGCTCGCGCGACGTCGATTACGTCGCGGACATCACCAAGCTCGACGCGACCCTTCCGCCCGGCGTGATGTTCGATGCGGTGTGCGCGTTCCAGGTCCTCGAGCACCTGCCGTTCGCAGAATTCGAGACGTGCCTGCAGAACATTGCGCGACGCGCAGCGCCCCACGTGTTCGTCTCCCTGCCCTATCGCGGCCTGCGCGTGCGCTGGGCGTTCTGGTGGGGCGACCATCACTTCACCCTCGGTCACAAGTTCATGCTGCCGTGGCGGCACAAGCCCATCCCCGAGCATCATTGGGAGATGGGCTACCCGTACACTGCGCGCAAAGTGACGCGCGTGATCGCGAAGCACCTCGATGTCGTGTCGCGCGGTTTTCTTCCCGAGAACCCGTACCACTACATGTGGCAGCTCAAGAGCCGCGGCTAAGAAGCGTGTCCTACGTTGACGTTGTCGCCGATCACGAGCCGTGTTAGTCGCGCGTTGCTATAGCGCGCGCCCACAGTTCGAAGTCACGGCAGATCCGACTCCAATGCTCGATGCCGAGCCCGATCGGCAATGGCTCGGTGGCTGCGTCGCCGAAGTAAACGAGACTACGGATGACGTGGCCGATATCTTCCACCGGATACTTGCGACGAAACTCTTCGAGGTAGTGCTCGAGCGGTTGGTTCGTCGCCACGATGAGACTATGTAGATCCCAGAAGTCGCGCGCTGCCCCACGATTTGCGATTGCAGACAGTTTCATGCATGCGAGGTCGGAAATCGCAGCAACGGGAACAGGCAGATCTGCGATCGGGCTTGCCGGTTCGAGCAAACGATATCGATAGTTGATGAGACTGACCGGTACCCCGTCGACGCGCAGATGCAGCGTCTTCCCAGACCGACTCAGTACGGTGACTCCTGGCAACTCCTCGAGATCGCCTTGAAGCTGAGTTGGATCGTCACTAGTGAAGAAGTCGAGATCGTGTGAAATGCGGTGGCCCAGGTGCGCGGCGACGGCAACGCCACCGACCAGATAGAACCGGCCGGCTAGCGTCATCGCGAGCTTGTCGAGCACCGCCAGCTGGATCGCTGGGATCTTGATGCTCACCCCGCCCAATCCGCCCGCCCACCACCCGGTTGGGATACCCGCTCGACGCCCGCGATCAGTGACCAGAAGGCCCGATCCCGCGGAGACAGTCGTGGGCCCTTACGCGCGAGGAAATCTGCGAGGACCGGCTCGGAAAACGTGCGAATCAGCCACCGCATCGCATCCCAATCGCCACGAGCCATGACCCGCTCCAGCACGTAATCATGGTGGCGCTCGAGATCGAGCGCATCCTTCTCGACCTCCCAGAACAGCCAACGCAGCTCTTCGGGGATCATGGCTTAGTGTACCGCGATGGCCTCGAGCTCACCAGCGACGAGGTGGAACGCTCCGATCGAGGCCCGATCGGCGACCGCGAAACACGGTGAAGTGCAGCACGAGCAGCGTGACGCTGATCGCCGCGATCACAGATCGATCGTTGACATGCTATTTGGATGACAGCATACTATTGGCATGTCGAAGCTGATCCAGATCAAGAACGTTCCGGATGCGGTGCACCGGACGCTCAAGTCTCGGGCGGCAGAGGCAGGGATGACGCTCTCGGACTACTTGCTCAAAGAGATCGAAGGCGTCGCGTCGCGACCGACACTGGATGAGGTACTTGCAAGCCTGAAAGCGCGCGGCCCGATCGACAAGCCGTTCGATTCCGCGAGCGCCGTACGCCGCGAACGTGATTCGCGCAAATGATCGTCTTGGACGCCTCCGTGGTCGTCGATCTTCTGCTCGGATTTGCGCCGCACGACGCGACGGTTGCTGCGCTCTTGGCTGCAGAAGCCCCGGCTGTATTCGCTCCGCACCTGCTGGACGCCGAGGTCGCACAAGTGATGCGCAAACGAGTACTCGGCGGATCGCTGCGCTCTACCGATGCCGAAGCCGCACTGAGGACATACGCGCAGCTTCCGATCACGCGATTCCCGCACCTACCCTTTCTGCCGCATGCGTTTGCGCTCCGTGGCAACGCGACGATCTACGACGCCCTGTACCTCGTCCTCGCGGAGGCCCTCGGCGCGACCTTGATCACGCGGGATGCGGGCATGGCGTCGGTCCCTGGTACGAAGGCGCGTGTCCGCGTGCTGGCCTGACCGGTTCTAGCTCTACGCCGCTCGGCGGCTGCGAAACACGGTGAAGTGCAGCACGAGCAGCGTGACGTTGATCGCCGCGATCACGAGCCCGTGTGGAATTACCCAGTAGGGAAACCCGGCGAGGCACGCGATCATCCACACGAACACGTACGTGTCGCGTCGGCCAAAGCTGCGCAACCACGTCTTCACGCTCGTCGGTTTGTACGCTTCGTCGACGCTCGAACCTTTCGCTTCGAACCACCAGCGGAACGAGAACACGTCGCCCGTTCCCGTCGTCGCGTAGACCCAGACATACGTCGCGAGTGCGACGAACCAGCGCCCGCATGCCGCCCCCAACC
>JAYVWH010000310.1:0-4881 GCA_043786265.1 Kofleriaceae bacterium
TCCTTGCTCGGGGCGGTCGGGGCGTCGTCGGAGACGGGGGCGTCCTCACCGGTGCAGGCGGTCCCAAATCCGGCCCCAGCCGTCAGGAGAGCGACGAAGGCGATTCGCGTGCGCATGAGCGCGGACAGCATCAAGATTGGTGCCCGGCTGAGACCGGTCGCACACCGCGCGTTCTCGCCCAGATAGCCGCGTCCGTCGGGGGCGACCCGAGTAGCCATGCTGGTTAACTAGCCGCGAACAGCTGGTTGCACTCTTGCGGCTCGCACGCCGCGCTGCCGTAGCTAGCAGTCCTCGAGACCGATCCACAGCGGGAAGTGCTGCTCGCGGGCACGACCACGCGCGGCGATCAGCTTGTCGCGCGCAACCCCGATCTTGTAGCGACCAACGATCGCCCGGCCCTCGGCATGGGTCTGTTTCGCAAGGGCTTCCGCGTTCGGTGCAGACAGGTCGAACACATTCTGGAGGATCGCGAGCACGAACTCGAACGTGGTGTGGTCGTCGTTGCGTAGCACCACCGCGACATCGGTGCGGCCGGGCAGGTCGGGGGCAGGTTGGGGCATGCCATGAACCAGCATGAAGCGGAGATCGAACGTGTCAGCCGCGATGAACGAGGAGGCATCGGTGAGCAGGAGACGCACGGCGAGCTCGTTGACGCCTACCGTACGCTTCTGCGAGCGCGACACCGCGTAGCAATAGTTCAGCAGCGACAGCGCCTGCATCGCGCCGTTGGGCTCGGCCTTGCGCTCGTCGAGCGCCGCGAGTACCTGGGTCTCGGCGAGGTCGGGGTCACCGTCGAGCTTCTTGACCGCAGCGATGAACGATTCGTCTTGCAGCAGGCCGTACAGCAGGTGCAGCGGCCACAGCTCGGGGTGATTGCGCGACTTCATCGCGTGCAGCGCGACAGTGAGCACGACCTGTGCGTCACCATCGAATGCCGACTCGAGCTCCTTGAGGCCGAGCCGCACGTGGCGGCGGCGCTGCAACTGCCACCAGCCCCAGCTCGCGCCGGCACTGGCGACCAGCATGCCGAGGATCTCGATGGCCACAGGGCACTGTAGCGCGGTCGGCCCGCTCGGGAACTGCGGTTAGCAACCGCGGCGAATGCAGAGATACACGCGGTCGGCGCTGCGGCCGTGGTGCAGCTCGACCGTGGTCGAGTCAGCGCCTTTGCGGCGCGGGAACGTGTGCGGGATCCGCGCGGGCGGAGCGCTTGCAGTAAATGTAGCGACGGCTTCGGCGAGCGTGCGGTTGCGCGGTCCCGGGGCGACCTCGCGGAAGAAATCGCGACCGATCGCACGCCATCGCTGGATCCCGCTCGCCTCGGACTCGGCGCGATTCATGCGCACAACCGTCATGTGATCGTCGAGACAGACCACACCAAACGGCAGCGCGTCGAGCGCTCGGTCGTCGAGGTCGTCGAGCATGACATCATCCAACATGAGGGTTAGAGCTTTGTAGCCGCGAGACGTTACACTGCGCACGCATGGCCGCGAAACAGACTTTCCCGCCGGGCACCGATGAGTGATCCAGCCGCCCTGCGTTCGCTTGCCGAGGCTTGGCTAGCCTGCTTCGAGCGGCGCGACCTCGATGGCCTGCTCGCGCTTTACACCGACGATGCCGTTCATACCTCCCCGAAGATCCGGGTGCGACATCCCGAAACTGGCGGCGTGCTCCGCGGCAAGATGGCGATGCGGGCGTGGTGGCAGGATTCCTTCGATCGGCTTCCTTCGATGAAGTACGTGCCGACGTCGATCACCGCGGATCGCGAGCGGGTCTACATGGAGTACGTGCGCGAAGTGGCGGGTGAGGCGCCGTATCCAGTCGCCGAGGTTCTCGACGTACGCGATGGCAAGATCATCGCGAGCCGCGTGTTCCATGGCTGAGCGGCTCGGCGATTGGCTCGGCGCAGCGCCGTGGTCGCTCGCGATGTCGAGCGGCTTCTTCTCGTTCTACGCGCACACCGGGATGCTGGATGCGCTGTCCTCAGGCGTGACAGTTCGGCCCACGCGGGTCACCGGCTCGAGTGCAGGTGCGCTCGTTGGTGGTGCGTGGGGAGCGGGCCTCGCGCCTGCGGACCTCGCAGATCGACTGCTCGCGCTCAAGCGTGACGACTTCTGGGATCCTGCGCTCGGTGTTGGCCTGTTGCGCGGTCGCAAGTTCGATCAGCTGCTGCGCGAGATGCTCCCGGTCGCCGCGATCGAGCACTGCCCGCTGCCGGTCGCGATCAGCGTATTCGACATCGCTGCGCGAAAGACGCACGTGCTGCGCAGTGGCGACCTGTCGGCGGCGATCCGCGCGTCGTGCGCAGTGCCGGTGATGTTTCACCCGGTGTGGATCGACAAGCGCGCCTACTGGGACGGCGGCATCCTCGATCGGCCGGGGCTCGCCGGAATTCCACGGGGCGAACGCGTGCTGTTCCATCACATCGCATCGAAGTCGCCGTGGCGCACGAACCTCGCGATCCCACGCCGGCCCGGCATGGTCACGATGGTGCTCGACGGTCTGCCGCGCTCGGGGCCGTTCAAGATCCCCGCCGGCCACCGCGCCCTCGAGCTTGCGCGCGAGGCGACCAAGCGCGCTCTCGGCGCTGAGATCGTCGACGGTGTCGTGCGCGTGCGCGTCTAACTGACGATCTTGCGCGCGCGCAGGATCTCGGTGATCTCGGGCGAGCGTTGCTGCATCTCCTCGGGGTCCTTGACCGGCTGAAACCGGCCGGAATTGCCGCTGCGCGGGACCTCGAGGAAGTGCGTCGGCAGAAACGCTGTCAGCTGTCCGACCAGACGCTCGAACTGGACGACCTTCGCGTCGCCGACCTTCTTCTCGACGCGGAAGAACGTGAGGTCGAAGTCCCGGTCGATCGCCTCGGCATCGAACACGAACGTGTTCGTGTTGAACAGCGGGATTTGATTCTGGTCGAACGCGGGCGGAAACCGGAACGATTCGACGATCTGCGGCACGCCGTCGACGCGCGCAGGTGCCCCGCCCTTGTCACCCGGATCCTTGCGCACGACCTCAGCAGTGATCTTCGCCCCGCGTGCGAGGTGCGCTCCGATGATCGCGGGATCGAGTGTCGCGCCGAGGTTGTCGACGTTGCTCATGAACAGCAGCTTGCCACCGGCACGCCGGAACCGGCCGAGCACACCGCTGCTGCGCAACGCGAACGTGAGATCGCCGTGTCCCGTCGCATACGGCGAGACCGCACCGTCCTCGTGAAACAGCTCGCCGCCCGGTGTGAGCCGCAGCGAGACGAGCTGCGGAAAGCTCACGATCTTGGCGGCGTCGCGCTCGAACTTCCCCTCGCGGACCTGCGTGACAATCCGATCATGCGTCGCGAACGACGTCATCACGTACGTCGGGATCGCCGCACCGAGCTGCTCGCTCGTGTTGCGAACATCCGCGTGCTTGAGGTCCAGAAACGACCGCCCCTCGATCACGGGCACTGCTGCCTTGACGACACCACCGAACCGCGTGGCCATCCCGCCCGCGAGCACGATCACCCCAACTTGCTTGTCGCGGATCGCCTGCTCGCCGCGTGCGACCAGCGCTGCATGTTCGGGCGTGCCGCGTGCCGGGAGTACGCTGACGTCTTCCTGAGCGGGCGGCACGATCATCCCGGTCAGGTAATTGTCACCAGTCTCACCGGCGCGCTTCGCGAAGCGTGCGAGCTGCGCGTCGTCGAAGCCAAAGCGCTCGAGCTCGTGGCGAGTGTCGTCGTCAATCGCGGGACCAGCCATGCGCGCAGCATACTCGCGACACGCCGACTTGGCCCGATCCGCGGATCTGAAATGGTTGATCGAGTGTGCTGACGATCGGGTGCCCGTCGTCGTCGAGCGCGGGCACGCAGCGAAACGACCAGCTCGTGTTCGCAGCCTGGTCGCCGCGCGAGCCACCGCCGATGTCGGGCTGCGAACAGAGTAAGCTGCCGCGACAATGCGCCAGGCACTGCTCCTGCTTCCGCTCCTCGTCGCGTCCACCGCCCGCGCCGACGAGTTCGACACGAAGGCCAAGAAGCTCCAGCAATCCGCGATCATCGTCGACGGACACCTCGACGCACCCGAGGCGCTCGAAGACAAGTGGGCCGACATCGGGACCCGAGGTGCGACCCCGCACTTCGATCTGCCACGCGCGAAGGAGGGCGGGCTCACCGCACCCTTCTTCTCGATCTTCGTGTCGCCACGCTTCGCCGACAAGGGCGCCGCGAAAGAGGCACTGGAGCTGATCGATATGACCCGGCGCGTGATCGCCGATCACCCCGCGGACATGGTTCTCGCGACAACCGTCGACGACGTGCGCGCCGCCAAGAAGGCGAACAAGCTCGGCGTGCTGATGGGGATCGAGGGCGGCCACGCGATCGAGGACTCACTCGGCGTGTTGCGCGAGATGTACCGGGCCGGCGCGCGCTACATGACGCTGACGCACGTCAACACGAACAACTGGGCCGACTCGTCGGGAATGTACTTCCTCCCCGACTACGACCCGAAGCAGGCCGTGAAGCACGGCGGGCTGACGGACTTCGGTCGCGAGGTCGTCAAGGAGATGAACCGCCTTGGCATGATCGTCGACATCTCCCACGTGTCCGACGGCACCATCGAGGACGTGCTCGAGACGTCGCGCGCACCCGTCTTCGCATCGCACTCGTCGTGCCGCGCGCTGTCGAGCTTTCCGCGGAATCTCACCGATGATCAGATCAAGAAAATCGCCGAAAAGGGCGGCATCGTGATGGTCACCGTTGGAGGTCCGTTCCTCGACCAGAAGGTCTGGGACGCGCAGATCGCGATGAAGAAGCGACTCGCCCCGCAGATCGCGAAGCTCAAGAAGAAGGCGGGCAAGAATGTGGGCGCGTTCTACGACGGTCTATTCGCTCTGTACGGGAAGGAAGGC
>JAYVWH010000311.1:0-4879 GCA_043786265.1 Kofleriaceae bacterium
GCTTCGCCCGCCCGCGAGGCTCCGCGCAGAGTCGCACGCGAGCCCTCGACGCTCATCGGCGGGGGTGACCTGAGCCTGGCGTGACCTCCTCAGAACGAGGCAACGGCCTGCGCGAGCAGCACGATCTGATTCTTCGTCGCGCCAGTCCCCTCGTGGTCCACGTAGATTTTTTGGTCGGCGATGTCAATCCGGGCCTCGCCACGGAGCATGAGGTTCTTCGACAACATGTACCCCGGGGAAGCCGAGACATTGATCAGCATCAACTTTCCCTTGGTGTTGGTCGGATCAACCAACGCACCAAGGCCGCCGGTCCGGGAACCGTTGTTGTCGACGAACAGCTCTGCGCGTGCTCCGAGCGTGAGCTCGTCCGATAGGTGGAACAGCGGTTGAACGCCAGCGCCAAACCACGTCGCGGTCTCGCCACTCAGCGAGGCCTTGGACTCCCTTCCAACATTCGCCTGAAAGTTGAAGTCGATTTTTTCAGATTTGACTTGCCCCGTGACATCCACGGTCTCGCGCCAGTTGCTTGCGGCCTCGGGGCCTGCGCTGCCGGAGATGGTGACGAAGCTCGACGAGCTTGGGACGATGCCGACCTTGAAGATGAACGTCTTTCCGCGGTTGTTGTCGGCGATGACATCCCAGCCATTGACCACGCCAGCGTGGACATCCACTTTGTCCGTCGCTTGGAGGAAGAATTCACCTCCGGTATGGGTGAACGGTTCCGCAAGACCGAACAGGAAGCCCCTGGAGACCGTGGGGTTCGCCGGTGACTCGATCACCTCGATTCCGTTGAACGTGACGAACTTGCCCGCCCTCAGCCCCCACTTCCCCTGCTTGTAGGTGCCGTACGCTTCCTGGACATCAACCTTGTAGGCGTTGCCCGCGGCCGGCGGTGCGTAGTTCGACGTGTTGATCACCGCGTCGGTACCAGCATCCAGCTCCACCGTATAAGCGACTGAGCGCTCCGCGCCGTACGCTACTTGACCGTTGACCGCGAGGTGCGCCGCGTTTAGCGAGATGTTGTTGTGCTGCGAGCTATACGGGAAAAATAAGTTCGTCCCGTTTGCTGGCCGAGCGACGTTGAACGCGTACTGCGTGTCTACGTAGCCGCGCAACGCCGGCGGCGTGACATCGGGCTCGGCCGCCTGGGCGACCTCTATCTTCGCTTCGCCTGTAGCCCCCGCGGAGTCCGGATCTGCCGTCACCGCTGCTGCGGAACCGTCGCCGGTGCCGGCGTTTGCACCTGCACCTGCATCGGGCTCGGCGGCCGCGACACCGGGTGCCATGGCGAGCAGGGCGGCGATCTGGAGCTTCGAAAACGTTCTCATCGCCGAAAGGTTAAAGCAAAGCCCGGCCGTAGCCCTCAATGTTGCGTCAAGAGATCGTCAGCCGACGGTCATGCGTCCGCCATCGCGGAGCGCCATCGGGATCAGCTTCGACGGCTCGCTCGTCGATACGAGCCACAGCTGATGGGCCGCGCGGGTGACACCGATGTGGAGCAGGTGGCGCGCCCAATAAACGTCGGGATAGCTCGTCTCGTTGACGTCGACCATGACGACGTAGTCGAACTCGAGGCCCTTGACGTTCGCGACATCGGTGACATCGACGCCCGGCTGAAAATTGAACTCGTCGCGACGGATGCGGCGTAGCGCCGGGACCTCGGTGCGGCGAAGACCTTCGAAGTAAGCGTCGGCTTGCTCGGCGTGGCGTGAGATCACGGCGCAGGATGCGGTCGGCTCGCGCGCCATCAGCGTGCGCAATGCATCGCCGAGGAAGGCGACCGCCTCACCGATGTCGCCGAACTCGTGTAGCTCGACGGGCTCACCTGGGCGTGCGGCAAGCGGCTCCTCGGGCGCGAGCTCGGGACCGAGGATCTCCCGCGCGAGCAGCATGACGTCGGCGGTCGAGCGATAGGAGAGCTTCAGCGGGCGGACGATCGCGGGTTGCCCGGTCTGCTGGAGCAGCTCGGCCCAGCCGGAGAAGTTGTTGTCGAACACGAGCCGCTGCGCCGTGTCGCCCGCGATCGTGACGGAGCGCTGCATTGGATCGTTGTCCGGCGCCCGGACCGCTTCGACCAGCACCTTGACCTCGAGAGCTGAGCGATCCTGCGCCTCGTCGATCGCAATGTGCTCGTAGAGGTACTCGTCGCCGCCCGTGGGCATCAAGCCGCCGCGCTTGATCTGGCACATTCGGAGCAGCAGCGGGTCATCCTCGTCGTCGAACCGGCCCGCGGGATCATCCTCGTCGGGACCGACCGCGAGACCCTCGGCATCGAGCACCGGATACCCTTCTTCGTCGACGGGGGAGGACTGCGGCTTTACGAGCTGGCGCTTGACCCACGCGACGAGGCGCTCGATGTCTTTGTGGGTGACGTCCGTCCCGGCGAAGCCGTCTTTGAGGGTCTTGGCGTCGGTGAGCAGCTCGGCCCAGTCGAGCACGCAGTCGTCGGCGCGCCTCTTCCAGCGCTTCGCGAAGCCTTCGAGCGCAACGCGTTCGTTGGGCTCGAGCGCTGCTTTCTTGGCCCACGCAGACAGCGCACCGAGCCGCGGCACGAGCTCGCGATCGGCTTTCGCGTTCCACGTCTCGAGCGCTAGGGGCGAGATTTCAACGAGCTCGCGGCCGATCGTGGCCGCCTGGTGGGTCGCCCAGTTCTCGAGGATCGTCAGCATCGCCGGATGCTTCTTGACGCGCGACACCTGATCCGGCGGATCGTCGTTGTACTTCGTCGGCGAGTCCGGGAAGCAGCGCATCCGCATGGTGCGCGCCCACCCGGTGTACGTGATCACCGGAACGCCAGGCACGCCGAGCGACGGCAGCACACCCGCGACGTAACGAACGAGCGCTTGCGACGGCACCACGACGAGCGTCGCCTGCGGCTTGAACCGGCGCGGGTCCTGAAAGTTGAGATACGCGACACGATGAAGCGCGACGGTCGTCTTGCCGGAGCCGGCGCCACCCTGGATCACGACGATGCCGCTCGACGGCTGGCTGATCAGATCGAACTGCTCCTTGTCGATCAACGCCGCGATCTCGGGCAGCGCTTTGTCGGCGCGCGCAGCACCGTGATGGATGCCGAGCTTGCCCTTTGCGCCCGGCGCAGCAACGGGACGCGCAGCCTTGCCCATGCCGCCGTGGAGAATCGGTGCGATCTGTCCAACGGCCTGGACCCAGTTACCGCGGCTGTCCTTGAGGTACGTGCCCTCGGGCGTGCCGATGCGGCGCAGGTTGCCCTTCGCGATCGAGACGTTGCGGCGCGCCTCCACGATACCCTCGACGCGGCGACCTGCGATCTCTTCCTCGTAGTCGTCGCCTTCTTCGTAGCGATAGTAGATGCGCGACACCGGTGCGTTGCGCCAGTCGACGATCTGGACGTTCGCTTCGCGATCGATGAAGCCGCGCTTGCCGACCAGCACGTCGCGCGACTTCTGCGCCTCCTTGAGACGGATATGCGCGAAGTACGGCGACGCGATGTCGACCGGCAGCGACCGACCGCCACCCAGGCGTGCCCTGAGCGCTGCGAGGCGCGTCATCTGCTCCACCAATGGCGGCAGATCCTCGGCGCGCGCTTCGCTTATCTGATCGCGGAGCGACAACAGATCTTTATCGAGGTCGGACGCACCGAACTGCGGGCGGCCGTCGTCCTCCTCGCCCATCGCCACGCGCGCCTGGACCTGGCCGTAGAGGCGTTCTTCGTCCGCGATGACGATCGCGCCAGGACTACCTTTGACTACCTCGTTGCCCACAAGCGAACCGCGAATCTATCCGAATCCTTACGCCGCACAAGACGACCGCGATGCGACATGCGTCCAATCGCGACGTGCACCGCCTAAGTACGCGAGAGGACGTCACCGGCGCAGATGTAGGAAACCGATCGAGGACCACACTCGTACGATGGTAGATGAGCGAAACGACCGCCGGTGCACTCCCGACCCAAGCGACGCGCCTGGGCAGCTACGAGCTGCTGCGGCTGCTCGCCCAGGGTGGCATGGCCGACGTGTACCTCGCCCGCCAGAACGGGTCGTACTGCGCCGTCAAAGTGCTCAACGCGCAGCGCGCAGGCGACAACGAATCGTGTGCGCTGTTCCGCGACGAAGCGCGCCTTGTCGGCATGCTGAACCATCCGAACCTCGCGTGCGTGTACGAGGTCGATGCGCAGAGCGGCGTGCACTACCTCGCAATGGAGTACGTGCACGGTGCGGATCTCCGCGAAGTGCTCGCGCGCGCCGAGGCGACCAACGCCGCGATCGATTACGACTGCGCGCTCACGCTGGTCGGCGCCGCCGCCGAAGGCCTCGATCACGCCCACCGCCGCTGTGGTCCCGACGCCCGCCCGCTCCACCTCGTCCACCGTGACGTGTCTCTGTCGAACATCATGGTGGGCCACGACGGGTCGGTGAAGGTCATCGACTTCGGCATCGCGATCTCGACCGCGTCGATCCACACCACGCTGCCGGGCGTCGTGCGCGGTAAGGCGAGCTACATGTCTCCCGAGCAGGCGCTTGGCGACCCGGTCGATTTGCGCACCGATGTGTTCGCACTCGGCGTCGTGCTCTACGAGCTAACGACGGGCCGCCGCTGCTTTCAGGGCAACAGCGACTTCGAGCGCATGCTCGCGGTCGTGCGCGGCGACTACGTTCCGCCGAGCGTCCACGTGTCCGATTTTCCCGCAGGGCTCGAACAGGTGATCCGTACCGCGCTCGCAACGCAGCCCGACCAGCGGTACCCCAGCGCCGCCGCGATGCTCGACGCGATCGAGGCCGTCGCGCTGCTCGAAGGCTGGACGCTCGGAACCAACACCACGGCGCGCATGATGCAGCAGCTGTTCGGCAATCCGCCGCCGCCGTGGATGGCGCAGGACGACGATTCCGCGACCTACGTC
>JAYVWH010000312.1:0-4169 GCA_043786265.1 Kofleriaceae bacterium
GTGAGGTGGATCATGTCGCTGCTGATCAGGTGCTTCTTGAACCACTTCTGCGCTGCGCCTACGCCGCCCATCCACTGAAAGCTCGAGTAGAAGGCGCATCCTTGCGCGTGCGCGGCCTTGCGCTGCGCGTCGACGATCGCCGCGATGATCGCGCGCGACTGGTATCCGTTGCCGTCTTCCTTGGGCTCGGCCTCGTCGGTCGGTGACATCACGAGGCACGCGGCGTCGGGCCGCGCCTGGCGCACTGGCTCGAGAACTTTTTCGTACTGGGCCTGGTAGTCCTTCATCGACTTGTCGCCGACCTTGAGCCACTGGGCCTCGTTGGCGCCGATCATCATGATGATCAGATCGGCGCTACGATGCTGAAGCTGCGCGAGGTAGGCGGAAGCGCTGTGCGTGGTGAACGTCTTGGCGTTGACGTTGACGATGCCAAAGTTGTCCACGACGGCGCCGGTGGCGTTCTCGAACGACAGACCAAACACGCGCGTCTTGCCTTCTCCCTTGAGGTCGAACTTCCTCGCACCGCCGGCAACCATACCGGTCACCCATCCAGCAGCCTTCGCCATCCCCGCGGTGGACTGACGGATCACTTCTGCTCCGTCGGCCTTCAGGACCGCGCTGCCGCCGCCGGGTTGTGCGAGGTAGTAGAGGTCCGCGGTGGTGACGGCGGCACCGTGGAGCTTGAACGAGGTGATGCCGCTGTTGGTCTCGGCGGTCGAGCCACCCGGTCCGTAAAAGCCGTCGCCGGTGTGGTTTGTCGAGATCGCGTAGACGAGCCAGTTCTCGCCGTTACTGCGCGTGACCTGGTTGTGGCCACAGAACCGGTGCGGCGGTACCGCATACACGAAACCGGGGCCACCATCGCCGAGCTCGGTCTGCAGACTCGTACGCAGGCTGCCGGGGAGAGCGTCGCTCGCGACGACCGAGTCGCCGTACCACGACACGCGTAGCGCGCGACCGAGCGTGCCCGCTCTCGTCTGCTTGATCGCCTCGTAGAAGCCGTCCATTGCCCAGCGCTTGCACGCGGTGTCTGTTCCATCGAGGCACACGTCGTCGAGCGCGCCGATGTCGCGGCTGCCTGGTGTGATCGGCGTCGCGGGCGGTGGCGTGCTCACATCGTCGTCATTCGCGCGCGAGCCAGCGCTGGCCTGGAGCGTCGGGCCACCACCGACGGCCGGAGGCTGAGATTCGCGCCCATGGGTCAACCGATTGACGAGTGCCGAGAAGTCGCGATCGACAATGCGCAGCGCCGCGATCGCGATCACAGCGAACCAGAGCAACGTCGGAGCGATCGTCCAGCTGCGATCCGGCGCGGACATCGACGATGAAGGTATGCGAACGCGGTCAGCAGGTCTAGGTGCTACGATGGTGGTGGATGCGGTGGCTGTTCCTCGCCGGACTCGTGCTCGGGTGCGGGTGCGGCCCCCCGCCGGCCGAGTCGCCCCCGCCTCGCTACGGCGCCGCGGTGTATGCGCCGCCGCCCCAACTAGCGGCCGCTGCCTACGACCCGACCGTGGCCGGGGTGGTCGTCGACCGCGCGTCCGACCTTGTCTTCGATGGTGGCCGCATCGAGATCGAGATCCGTCGCGACCATGAACGGGTCTACGAGATCGCCCGGAACTACTACGCAGTCCCGGTGGTCATTGCGTGGACGGACGCTGACCTGTCCAACCTGACCGGGATCGGTCCGTTGTCGGGAGTCGTCGTCCTGCCGACGGGCGGTACGCCCAATCAGCCCGGACCGCCGACCGTGCTCACCGAGCTCCAGCTGATCGACCTACAGCAAGCGTTTCACCGCACGATGCAGATGCGCGCGCGCTGGGGCGACCCGTCGGCGCGAGCCGAACCGTATGCGTATCGGTTGCCGTTTCGTGCCGGCCAGACGTTCAGCGTGCTGCAGGGATTCCACGGCGCGTTCTCGCACCGCGGTTCGAACGAGTACGCGATCGACTTCGACTGCCCCGTCGCGACCTCGGTCCTCGCAGCACGCCCAGGTGTGGTCGTCGCGGCCAACGCGAGCGCGCAGGGTTCGGGTACGACGCAGGACTTTCTGGATTACCGGCGCACGAACTTCGTGCTGGTGCTCCACGATGACGGAACGCTCGGCGAGTACATGCACCTCGCGCCCAGTGGTGTTCGCGTATCGATCGGGCAGCGCGTCGAGCGCGGCGACGAGCTAGCACTCTCGGGTAACACCGGGTTCTCGTCGACGCCGCACTTGCACTTTCAGGTGATCACGGCCGCCGACGACGGCGTCAATGCCCGATCGTTTCCGTTCCAGTTTCAGGTGTCACAGAAGCGGATCGAAACGCCCGTAGAGGGCCGGTCGTACCCGAGCTGGGAATAGGTTTGCCAGCCGAGCAGCGCGGTTCACCCGCGGGATAATGTGTGATTCACGTTTCAGTTTTCCACGCAGGTGATCGTCGAACTCGGCGATTTCCTACGAGCTTGGTGTGACGCGGGTCGGCTGTCGCACCACCGGGTAGTGTTAACATGGTGGCTGTGAAGTGTCCGGTGTGCGCTGAGCGGCCGGCGGAGGTTGGTGTCCTCTGCGAGGAATGCCGTGACGACCTGTCGAGTCCGATCCGGATCAGCCAGGAGCAGATCCTTGGCCGCGTCCAGGTCGCGACGTCGGCAGCACTGCTCGATCTGTGGGGACGCCCGCATCCGCTCGACGCTCACTCGCGGATCGGTCGTCAGATCGAGGAGCGCGGCCTTGCCGTGCTCGAACCAAGTGTGTCGCGGAACCACGCTGAGCTGCGGTTCGAGAATGGTCGCTGGACGGTCAAGGACCTCGGCTCCGCGAACGGAACCTTTGTCGAGGACAAGCTGATCGAAGGGGACACCCACGTTCAACCGGGGAACCGGATCCGCTTCGGTCACATTGCGTTCTACCTGGTCGAGGACATCGCGCTGCTGCCGCCGCCCAAGACTAGCCGTACCACCACGACGACGATTCGCCCCGACACGCTGCAGCAAACGCGCACCGCGCCGGCCGACCCATCCGCGGATGACTTCGTCGACGAGCGCACCGACGTTGGCCTGCCCGAGATGCGATTCCGCCTGCACGAGCCGACCGGTGGCGGTGGGGGCGTCATCGAGGTCGATAGCAAGCAGGTCCAGCTCACCACCACACAGTTCGAGCTCATGGCGCTGATGATCCGGCGGATGGCGGCCGAGTCACATCAGCCCGAGCTCGTGCGCGGCTTCGTTCGCTCGTCCGAGCTGATCGCGGACCTGTCGTGGGATACCCGGGAGCCCAGCGAGAATCACGTCAAGCAGCTCGTCCGCCGGGTCCGGCGCGCGCTCATCAAGTCGGAGATTGGCGACCTTATCGAGTCGCGGCACCGGTTCGGCTACCGGCTGCGAGCGATTCCGAAACCGATCTGATTCGGTTACGGTCCGCCCGAATGCGGACAGTTCTCGTTTCCTTGATCCCCGTCCTCGCTGCCCGAGGCGCCGCGCACGCCCAGAAGTTCGAGTACGGCAAGTACGACGACATCAAGGACGTGAAGACTGTCGAGTGGAAGGCCACTGCCGAGGCGGGCATGGTGTTCACGACCGGTAGCTCCGAGTCGGTGGCTGCGAGCGGTGGCTTCAAGGCGTCGCGCAAGTCGGGAGACAACAAACTCGAGCTCGAGGGCACCGCCGCCTATTCAAAGTCCGGCCTGCGTATCCTGTTCGACCGCAACAACAACGGCCTGATCGACGACGAGAGCGAGATCATCACCGCCGAGACGATCACCGCGGAGACCCTGGCAAGCAAGCTGCGCTACGACCGCTACCTGACCCTACTCAACTCGCTTTACGTCGCCGCGCTCGCGAGCCGCGATACCCCGGCGGGCAAGGAGCTCGTGCTCGGTGGCCAGGTCGGCTACAGCCGCAGCCTCTACAAGTCCAAGACCGCACAGACGCTCGCCGAGATTGGCTACGACTATTCTCACGAGGATTCGGTGGCTCCGGGCGATGCGCTGTCGATTCACTCCGTGCGCGGATACATCGGCCACAAGGCGACCATGACGCCAGGCACCGAGCTCGACGCGTCGTGCGAGGTGCTCACCAACCTGAACACCCTGACGCTGCCGACGGGCAAGGACGGTGGACCGTTCGAGGACTCCCGCGTGAACCTCAAGATCGGCATCTCGGCCCAGATCGGGTCCAACCTCGCG
>JAYVWH010000313.1:0-2058 GCA_043786265.1 Kofleriaceae bacterium
CCAGACCTCGCACACGTCGCGCTGGTCGGTCATGACGACAAGGTCGCGCAGGTAGCGATTTATGATCTGGCGACGGGGAAGGCGGTCAACAGCACGCCGGTCGCCAATGAAGAGCTCGAGATCGCGTTTGTCAACGATGCGTTCGTCGCGATCTCAGGCCGCGAGTCCACCCTGCAGTGGTTATCCGTCAAGGTGGGCGCGTCGCTGCCCGCGCCGAGCTCTCCGATCGCGCCGTCGGGACGACGTCACCTGATGGCGACCGGTGGCGGGCGGGCGATCTTGGCGCGCGAAGGCGAGCTGATGCTCGTCAATACGCTTGCGGTCCAGTTCCTTGGCTATGGCACACAGACTCTTCAGCTCGCGACCCCCGGCTCTGACGGTACGCTGCTGGTCGCCGGTGACGTGTATCCGCCGGTGCTCCTCGATGCGAAGCTGCGCGAGAGCACCCGGCCGAACCTGGGCGTGACGAGCAGTGACCAGCTCGCGGCGGTGCAGTGGGTCGACAACGAACACTGGCTCGTCGAGTCGACGCGAACCGACGCGAAGGTCAAGCTCGCGATCGTCAACGGCGGGACTGGCAAGGCTTCGGTCGTGCGCGATCAGCTGCCCGATGTGCACTACCTCGCGTACGAGCGGAGCACGCAGCTCGTCACGCTGTCATTCGGCGCGCAGGCCGAAGTCGCCAAGCTCGATATCGCTGCCGGGACGCTCGCGCGCATCGGACGGCTGCAAAAACGGTCCCCATTTGACCAGGTCTCGTTCGTGCCGCTCTCGCCAAAGCTCGCGCGCGGACAGCAGCTGGTCGAGATCGACATCCGCGACAAACCGACCGTGACGTGGTTCAAGACCGCCGGCGCTGCGGCAGCCTCGACCATCACGATCGACGGGTCGTATCTGGGCACGGACGCCGCCGGGCGCGTCTACGTGTGGCACACGGCCCCGGGGGGCAAGCTCGAGGTCGCGATCTACACCGACGGCAAGCACAGCGGCACGCTCCCGACCGAGGGTGCTGCAGCCCTGTGGCCGGATCCGACTGCGACGCTGGTCGCCGAGGCTGGAGCTCGCGGCGTGACGCTGTACAAGGGCACCACCGTCGTGTGGACTCGCCCCGTCGAGGGTGTCCACGAGGTGCATTGGCTCAGCGATGGCTCGCTTGCACTCATGCATGCCAGTGGCATCGCGCGGCTCGATGCAGCGACGGGCGCAGTGACTGCCGCGCGCTGTGGATGGGACTTCGGGCTCACGCCTGCGCCGCATCCGCCGGCGCGGCCAATCGAGCCGATCTGCGCGCAGCTCGCGCGCTGATCACGTGCTACTCAGATCTCATGGCCGGCCCGATCGCACTTGCTGCGGCGCTGTCGCGCCTCGTCCGTATCAAATGCCCGTGGTGCAAGCACGAGAAGCTCGTCGCGCGCAGGCCCGTCGTCGCCTTCCGCAAGTGTCCGCGCTGTCACAAGACCTACCCAGATCCGCTCAAAGCTAGAAAATGACGAGCTCGCAGGTCCTCTTCGAGCTCGTCATCGTGCTCGGGACCGCGGCCGTCATCACGCTGCTGTTCCAGGCGCTGCGACTCCCGGTCGTGCTCGGCTACGTCGCGGCCGGTGTCGTGATCGGCCCACACGTCACGATCCCACTCGTCGCCAATCCCGGCCTCGTTCACATCCTGTCCGAGCTCGGCGTGATCATGCTGATGTTCTCGATCGGCCTCGAGCTGCGCATCAGCACGCTCGCCAAGGTCGGGATCGGGGCGGGGCTCACCGCGCTCTTCGAGGTCGCGCTCGTGCTGACCACGGGCGCGCTCGTCGCCGGCTTGCTCGGCTTCAGCTCCACCGAGGCCGTGTTCGTCGGTGCGTGTCTCGGCATCTCGAGCACGATGCTCGTCGCCAAGGCGTTCGAACAACTCGGCCTCAAGTCCGGCAAGGACGCGTTCACCGACATCGTGTTTGCGATCCTCGTGTTCGAAGATCTGATCGCGATCATCCTGCTCGCGGTCCTCACCGGTCTCGCATCGGGTGCGGGGCTCGCGCCGCACGATCTCGCGGTCACGCTCGGCAAGCT
>JAYVWH010000314.1:0-3758 GCA_043786265.1 Kofleriaceae bacterium
CGAACTTCGCGCCGGCGGCGTCGACGGTGCCTGCGGCAGCAGCCGACACGGTGCCGGCAGCGCCGGTCTCGGCCGCAGGCTCGAACTCCGACTGGCGAACGGTCACGCAGATGATCGGCGTCGAGATCTCGACGGTCGAGTTCGCGTTGCCTGCGAGGATCGGACGGACGAACTTGTTCGTGCCGTCGATCGCCGAGATGTCCGACGCCATGCCGGCATCGAGCAGCGCGGCGACGCGCGGCATCAGGTCCTTACCCTGCGAGCTCGCGGCCGCTGCAACGACCGTGACGCCGTTCTCCTTCGCGAGGCGCGCGACCACGGGCGCATAGGTCTCGGCGAGGTAGTGCTCGAGTGCACCATCCTCGACAGTGATCACCTTGCCGGCGAACTTCGCCGCATTGGTAGCCGCCGCAGCGGCGCCAGCGCCGACGAGCAGCGCGATGACTTCACCGCCGTGTGCGGTGGCGGCAGCACGGGCGAACGTGAGGGTCGACAGCGCGGAGCTGCGGATGCTGCTTTCCGCGAATTCACAGATTGCGAGGACGTTTCCCATCAGAGCACCTTCGCTTCGTCGGCGAGCTTCTTCACGAGAGTTGGGATATCAGCAACGATCTGACCGGCCGCCCGCCGGGGCGGTAGCGTGACCGACAGCTCTTTGATCTTGGGCTGCGGCTCGACGCCGTAGTCCGCGAGCTTCTTGCTCTCCATGGGCTTCTTCTTCGCGGCCATGATGCCCTTGAGCGAGGGCAGGCGAGCGCCTTCACCGCCGTAGGCGAATGTGTCGGGCGTGACGCCGTTCTTGACGGCCTTGCCGCTGACGATGCGGAGGTCGACCGTGATCACGGCGGGCTTCGTAACCCGCTTGTACTCGACACCGCCATCGACCTCGCGGCCGACGACGAGCTCGTTGCCTGCGCCTGTAGCCAAGACTTCAATAGATGCGGCGAACGTCGCCTGCGGCCAGTTGAGCTTGCCGGCCAGCATCTGGCCGACCTGGTTTGCATCGCCATCGACGGCTTGCTTGCCCATCACGACGAGGTCGGGCTTCTCGGCCTCGATGATGCCCTGCAAGATCTTCACGACCGCGAGCGAGTCGATCTCGGCATCGGTCGCGACGACGTGGATCGCCCGGTCCGCACCCATCGCGAGACAGGTGCGAATCTCTTTCGTCGCCTCGTCGGGGCCGATCGACACGACGACGACCTCGTTGCCTTCGATGCGCGAGTTTGACTCGCCATTCTCGACGAGGCGCAGCGCGGTCTCGATCGCGTACTCGTCGAACGTGTTGACGATCCAGGACGCACCGGTGAGGTCGATGTGACCGTCCTTGATCTTGGCTTTTTGCGTCGGGTCGGGGACCCGCTTTACAGGAACGAGGATCTTCATGGTGATTCCTTCTCGAGGCCTCTCATTACGAGGGAGTTGACCCAGTCGGCGGCGCGTACGATATCGAACTTCTTTGGACGCGTGCCAGACGTGCCGGCTCCCGAATGGAGCCGCGCCAGGACCCAGGCGAGCGCGAGCTCGTCGAGCATCCCGAAAATCATGCGAGCGGCGACGTGCGGCGGGATGCCGCTGCTGAGCTCGCCCTTGTCCTGCGCGGCAGCGATGATGCCGCCGAGCATGCGCAGGAAATCCGCGAACTGCGGGTTCTCGTACTCCTTCATGAACTTGCTGCTCTGGCGCAGCTCGATCGTGAGGACCTCGGCGGCAGCGGGCTCGTCGTGAACGAGCTGCAGGTACGCCTGCACGAACGCCCGCAGCTGGTCGCGGGGCGATTTGACCTTAGCAATCGCTGCGCGGAGGGTGTCGTTGACTTGCTGCATCCGGCGCTCGAACAGCGAGATCAGAAGCTCGTCTTTGCTCTTGAAGTAGAGGTAGATGGTTCCATCCGCGACCCCCGCTTCCTTGGCCACATCCGAGACCTTGGCCGCGAAGAATCCGTGGCGCGCGAAGATGCGCTCGGCAGCGTGCAGGATGCGCTCGCGCTTGTCGCCACCGGCGTTGGGGCGATCTGCCGCTGAATGAACCGTCATTCAGTCGGGTTTTTACTCCCCGTAACGCACTCCGTCAAGCGAGGCCAGCGTCCCTTGCGGGCAAGGCACTGCATTGATTGAAAGCGCGTCGACCGTGAACTACAACCGTGCAGTGTCAAAGGCGTTCCTCGCTGTCGTGTGCGTGCTGGCCTTCGGTGCGTGCGAAAAGAAACCGGCCAAGGGCGATACCGGTGCGGTGAACGCACTCGATCGCGCCGGCGGCAGCTCCGCCACGACGCCTGCGGGACCGGTCGACGAGACACCGCTGTCCGGCATCGACGTCAGCGCGCTCAAGACCGACAAGCAGAAGCTGTTCTACAAGCTCGTCGGTTCGTTGTCGTCGCCGTGCGGCAAGGCGCACAGCCTGCGCACTTCTTTCGCCTCGGACACTGGGTGCAAGCGGGCACCGTTCGCGGTTCGCTACATCGCTGCGCTCGTCGACGAGGAGCTCAGCGAGGCCGAGATTCGCGAGTACTTCGACAAGAAGTACATCACCCCCGGCAAGCCCGTGAAGCTCGACGTCAGCAAGGCGCCGCACCATGGCAACGAGGACGCCGCGGTCAAGTTCACCGAGTTCTTCGACTACGAGTGCCCGCACTGCGCGATCTTCAAGCCGATGCTCGACGCGGTCGTGAAGGCCTACGAGGGCAAGATCGTCCTCTACTACATGATGTTCCCGCTCGAGAAGCACGTCGAGTCCAAGAGCGCCGCGATGGCCGCCGTGGCCGCGCAGCAGCTCGGCAAGTTCGCCGAGATGCACGACCTGCTGTTCGAGAAGAGCCCGATGCACTCGCGCGAGGCCGTGATCGGCTACGCCAAGCAGATTGGCCTGGATCCGAATACGTTCACCTCGGCATACGACAGCGCCGCCGCTCAGGTTACCTCTGACCTCGCCCAGGGCGATGCGGCAGGCGTCGATGCCACGCCCACCCTGTTCTTCAACGACCACAAGTACGAAGGACCCATGCATCCCAAGTACATCGCCATGTGGATCGACGAAGAGCTCGCGGTGAATCGATGAGCCCTGGCGCGCGTCCAAGTGCCATGCGCGCCCTTGCCGTCTGTTTCCTGTTCGCGCTGACCGGGACTGCTGCGGCCGACTCGCTGAAGGTCGGGGATCGCCTGGCCGAGCTCGACATCGCGGTCGATGCGGCGGGCCGGTCGTTCAAGCTCAAGTCGTTCAAGGGCAAGTGGGTTCTCGTCACGGTTGGCGCCGAGTGGTGCAAGCCGTGCGCGAAGGAGCTGCCCGCCTGGGACAAGATCGCGCCCGAGTACAAGGACAAGATAACTTTTATCGCCATCAACATCGACGACTCGATGGACGACGGGAAGAAGTTCTTCAAGAAGCTCAAGATCGCGAACCTCACGACCGTGTTCTTGCCGGCTGACAAGTCGGCGGTCGTCGCGAAGTACGGCTCGGACAACATGCCGACCACGTTCGTCGCGGATCCGCAGGGCGTGATTCGCTACGTGCGCGCGGGCTTCGAGAAGGGCGACGTCTCCGGCGAGACGAAGAAGATGAAGGCCCAGCTCGCGAAGCTGCTCAAGTAGCAGCTCACCACTTCACGGACACGACCGACGCGGTGATCGGCGAGCCGGCACGATCGAGCGTCAGCTGGATCGGTATGCCGACTCCGACAGTGCCGGAGCTGAGGATCTTCTGCGCGATGATTGGCGTCAGTGTCGCGACCGGAATGCCCGACAGCGCGACGATCTGATCCT
>JAYVWH010000315.1:0-3606 GCA_043786265.1 Kofleriaceae bacterium
GGTGCCATCGGGGACGACGGTGCCTGCCTTGTTCTTGAGGTCCCACGTCACGGTCAGTGGCGTGTGCGCGTTGCGCGTGGCGCCGGAGACGGCATCCGCGTCGCCGCCGCTCTTGCCATTCCACGCGACGAGGGCGCCAGTTCGAATGTTCGACCACCGCTCGATCGTCTTGACGAACGCGCCGCCCGCTCCTTCGATCCACACCGCGACAACGTGATTCGGGTTGTACGGCCCGCCGGCGGGCGACGTCGTGAAAGTGACCCGCATCGTCTGCGGCGTCAGCGATCCGCTGCTGCCGCTGCCACTTCCGCTCCCGCTGCCACTGCCCAGACCGCTCGATGCGTCCGGGCTCAGGCCGTTACCACCACCTTCGGGCAGCACCGAGCCGACCTCGCACGCGGCAACCAGGACGATGAGCAGGGCTAGGCGCATGAGGATGCTTGCTGCTGCAATAATCGGGCGCTAGCTATGTCCGCGAAACCACGACCAGGACAGCCCTGCCACCGGGGGTGCGCACTCCAGGTGCAGGGAGCTGTCTACAGCTCGAGGCTGGCGGCGAGATCGTAGTCCGCGGCCTGGGTCACGCGCGCTTTGACGAGCGATCCCGCCGTGGCCTGGCCATCGGCGAGGTAGGTCACACCGTCGATGCCGGGCGCCTGACCAAACCAGCGGCCCTCGAGCAGGTACTCGTGCTCGGACGACACGCCTTCGACGAGGACGTCGATCTCCTTGCCGACCATCGACTCGTGATGGGCGCGGCTGATCTGGCGCTGGATCTCCATCAGCTTCTGCTGGCGCTCCGCGGCGACCGCCGGATCGACACGATTGGGCAGCATCGCCGACACGGTGCCCGGCTCGATCGAGTACGTGAATGCACCGGCGCGATCGAACTTGGATTCGGCGACGAACTCGCACAGCTCGTCGAACTCGGCGTCGGTCTCGCCCGGGTGGCCGACGATGTACGTCGTCCGCAACACCACGTTGTCGATCCGTGACCGCAGCTTCTTCACGAGCTCGCGCGTGACGCGGCTCGTGTGACCGCGGCGCATGCGCTTGAGCATCGCGTCGCTGATGTGTTGCAGCGGAACGTCGATGTATTTGACGATCTTACTCGAGCTCGCGATTGCATCGATCAGCTCGTCATCGAACGCGCTCGGGAATGTGTAGTGGAGGCGGACCCACTTCACGCCGGTGTCGACTTTGTCGAGCGCGCGCACGAGCTGCGCGAGTGTGTTGCGTGAGCCCGGATCGCTGCCCGCATCCCAGCCGTAGCGCGTGAGGTCCTGCGCGATCAGGTTGACCTCGAGCACGCCTTCGCGACCGAGCTGCTCGACCTCGGCGACGATGTCGGGAATCTGCCGGCTGCGCTGCGGACCGCGCAGCTTCGGGATGATGCAGAACGAGCACGGACGATCGCAGCCCTCCGCGATCTTCACGTACGCGCTGTGATTCGCGCCGATGCGGACGCGCGGTGCATCGTGGTCGTAGATGTACTCGGGGGTCTCGGTGACCACGACCATCGGCAGCTTCTTGCGGCCTCTGGTCTTGGGCTGCGGTGCCAGGACCTTCGCGATCGACTGGAAGTCCGATGACCCGAGGATGTGATCGATCTCCGGGATGTCCTTCGCGAGCTCATCCGCGTAACGCTGCGCGAGACAGCCGGTGACGACGAGTTTTCTGCCGCTCGCCCCCTTCTTGATCTCGGCCATCTCGAGGATCGTGTCGACGCTCTCCTCCTTGGCCGCATCGATGAACGCGCACGTGTTGACCACGATGACGTCGGCGTCATCCGCGGCGTGCACGAGCGAGTGACCCGCCGCCTGGACCTGTCCGAGCATCAGTTCGGTGTCGACCTGGTTCTTCGGACAACCGAGGGACACGAAATAGATGCGTTGTGATCCAGATGCCATGGGGCGGCGCAGTCTGTGCCGCCGCTCCCGGTGTGTCAACGTTGCAGATTCGGTCCGGATTACACTGACATGCGAGGTGCCGGCCGCGCGTCCCCGAGGTAGACGCTGGGACGAGGATGGGCTGGTCGCGATCGAGACCGGGGCGCAAGATGATCTACGAGGAGTGACGCTTACTCGTGCTCGGACCAAGCGGGCGGTCCGACGAGGAGCAGGATCGTCTCGGCGATCTCGATCTGCACGGTGTCCTTCTGACTCGACAGCGCAGCGACGAGCGCCGGCAGCAGCGACGACATGTTGGCGTTGGGATCGAGGCGGCGCAGGCTACGCGCTGCGCGCACGCGCAGCGACGTGATGTTGAGCTGCTGCTCGAGCACGGGTCGCGCGGACTCATCGTGCAGATTTGCGAGCGCCGCGGCCGCATAAGCGTTGTTGCGATCGTCGGCGAGCAGCTCGCGCAGCGCCGGGGCGATATTGGCCCTTCCAGCCCGGCCGAGCGCGATCGTCGCGCGCGCTTTGTCGTCGGGAAGCGCCTTGGGATCTGCGAGCGTGGCGTCGAGCACCGCGAGTGCACGCGGCTCGGCGAAGTACGCAAGCTCCTCCGCGACGCCGAGCCGGAATTGCGGGAACGCGAGGGAGCTCTCCAGGATCTTGATCGCGCGCTTGTCACCCAGGAGCGCGAATCGGTGCCCGGCTTCGTGCTTGGACTCGCGCTTGGTGGGCGATGCCGCTGCGACGAGCGCGTCGACGCCCCGCTTGTCGCCGGCACGAGCGAGCGCGTACGCGAGCTCGATCTTCGCGAGGTCACCGGACTCCTGGGCGATCGCATTCGCGAGCAGCTCGATCGATTCTGCATCGCCGGTCCGTGACAGCCCCGCCGCCGCGAGCTTCTGGACATGCGGCGTCGCCTTGAGCTGCGTGCGCAAAACCTCCTTCGCACGCGTCAGCGCTTCGTCGGCGGTGATCGGCGCAGCTGCATCGGGAGCGACAGGCGCGACGACCGCGGCGTCACGGATCACGACGGGCGCTGGGCGCGACGAGCGGCCGAGCAGCGTGTCGAGGTAACCGAGAAAGTATGCGGCCGAGGCAGCACCGGCGACGACGAGCAGCACGACCGCGATCCACAGGCCACGCCGGCGCGGCTCGTGCGTGACGTAGTCATCGATGCTGCCCGTATCGGCGATCTGGACGCTCGAATCGGCACGCTTGTAGCGGCGTGGAGGTGCAGCGGCAGCCGGGGTTGGTGACGCGGCCCGCGGCTCCGACCTCGCCCTGCCCGATGACACGGCGACCACGCCCGTCGACGGCGTGACCACTCTCTCCCGACCCTCCATCAACCGATCGGTGTCCTCGTTCGACGGCATGCGCATCGTCCTGGTCGGGATCAGCTTCGCCGGCCCCGACTCGGCGAGCGCCGCGCAGTCCTTGCTGCAATACGACACGACCCTGCCATCGCGCACGCCGACGGCCGGTGCGCGCAGGGAATCGACAGGTTTTCCGCAGACCGGACAGCTCGTCATGGCAACGCGAGCACCGCGCCCTCACCGAACTGGGCGATGAGTCGATCGACGTAGGCGAGCACGTGATCGCGGCGCGACATCACCGCGACGAGCTCGCCCTCGGTGAGCAGCGGGCCCATGCTGGCCGGGTCGTCGCCGAGGTCGAGGGCCACGGTCAGCGACTCGAGCGTGAGCACACG